>JANTFJ010000302.1 GCA_024763495.1 Desulfobulbaceae bacterium
GTAACTGGTTACAGGGTGCCGTAGATTTTCGTGATCAGGTCGGCGCAGCGTATTAGTCATACGTAAGCCGGACTGATCGCGGAAATATGCGGTGCCCAGTGAGCAGTTACCAAAAAATGCAATTATTCAACAGTACCTTACTCTTTTTCATTTTCAGCTTTTCCTTGAGAGAGAACAAATCAACTGAAGCCGGTAAAATTCATACCCAGGACAAAAATCTCCCGGCTCTCCGATCTTGAGCTTTTCGGTTTAACCACCTTGACCTGCTTGAACAATTTTCTGACATCAGCTGCAAAACCGGGAAAATCCTCACCCTGGAACACCTTACAATAAAAATTGCCGCCCTGCCTTAGAAATGAACCGCAAAGTTCCAACGCCCGGATCGCAAGCTCTACCGACTTTACATGATCAGTAAACTTATTGCCGCTCGTGCGCGGGGCCATATCGCTCAATACCACATTAAACTGCCTGTCTTCTAAGAATGGAAGTTCGGCAAAGATATCTGCCTGAATAAATTCAAACGATGGTAGCGTTAATTTCTTAACTTTGACCGGCTGCAGATCAATACCTGTAACTATACCGGCGGGAGCGACAGTTTTAACAGCATAAAGAGACCAACTGCCGGGACAGCAGCCCAGGTCAAGAACATGGTTATTTTTCCGGATAACCCGGTACTTTTTCTGAACCTCTTCCAGTTTGTATACTGATCTGGCCGGGTAATTTTCTTTTTTGGCCTTGCTGAAATAATGATCCTGAACTTTTTTCATCAAGAATCATTCCGGCCGAAGACTTCTTTAAGGGCCAGCAAATACTTTCGTAAAATCTCCAGACCCTGTTCATCGATTTCAACAAAATTAATACCACACTGAAAAAAATCCCCGACCTCTTTAACGTAAACCACCTGCCCCCGCAAATCGACCAGTTCATCTTCTAAACCGATAGTAACCGAGATGATCCGGTCTGTTTCCAGAGGAATGGTAGTTTCAAGCAATATTCCTGATTCACTGGCATTTATGGTACGGCCCATAGCCTGATCAACTTGTCTGCCGTTTTCATCAAAAACCACAAAATCCAACAAATTCAGTGTATCTTTCCGTTTGTACTTCCGCCGTTCTTTATCAGCCATCATAATCTCCAGCTTCCCTTGTTTCACTCATAAGCGCTCCATGAACACCACCCCGCGCCTGCTTCAACCCTGCGATATACCGATGTATTATTGCAGGGCGTGGAGCACGCACATGGCGGCATCCCTGAAGCCCTTACGGTTATGGGGTTGTCGGCCGTCCGGGTATAGTTTATTGAGCGCTATCTTTCACTCAGCAGAGGGAAGATAAATAGTAACTGTAGTCCCACGATCCGGCTCTGATTTAATGTTGACCATGCCTTGATTTTTTTTTACTACCGACTGCACAATTGCCAGGCCAAGGCCCATCCCCTTCCTTGCTCCCCGATCCTTGGTCGAGAAATAGGGATCAAATACCCGGTTCAGATCATTTACCGCAATCCCGACTCCATAATCTCTGATAACAAGTTTAACATATTTCCTGTCCTTTTGAAGTATGGAAAACAACTCATCACCATTATCAGGGGAATAATTTTCACAGTTGATTTCAATAGTACCGCCTTCAGGCATGGCCTCGGCACTGTTGGTCAAAACATTTTTAATCGCCTGGCTGATCATTTCCCGATCGATATCCACCTTCTCAAGATCTTCGGCAAAATCTACCTTGATGCTGATTTTTGACTGGTGAAAAGTCTCCAGGATTAATTCGATAATTACTATCAGGGAACATCTTTTCCTGATCGGAAAACCACCAGTGGAAAAGGTAATCAACTTTCTGGTTAACTGCTTGATCCGCAATGAAGCATTTTCAATATTATCCAGAAAACGTCTCAACTCATCATTGTCACCAAGCTTCATTTGAATAATATTAGTATTGCCCAGGATTACAGTCAAAAGATTATTAAAATCGTGGGCAATACCACCTGCCAGCAGACCGACGGATTCAAGCATGGACGATTTCAGGCGCTCAACCTCAAGCAATTTTCTCTCGGTTATATCACGAATAAAAACAAGTTCAGCCGGACGATCGTCAAAATTAATGTTACATGAGCCGATTTCCACATCTATTTGATTTCCATCCTTATGAACCAGCACAGACTCAAAAATATCAGGAAGATCTTCCCCGGCCAGCCGTCGCCGACTCATCTGACAGATGGAATGCTCACCCGGTCCCAGAACCATCTCACATGAGGAAGAAAAAATCTCATCTTTAGCGTATCCGGTCAGCTGAGTCATCTGGGGATTGACATATTTAAAAACAGAATCCTGAATAATAACAACAGAATCAATGGCATGCTCCAGAAAACCCCTGAATTTTTCTTCATTTTGCCGGAGCTTTTCTTCCATCTCCCGGCGATATCCTATGTCCTCGATAAAACCAACTGTATAAGATAAAGTTCCATCAGCAGATTTAAGCGGTGACACGGTTACACCGGCCCAGAGAACGTCTCCATTTTTAGTGATAAAACGTTTCTCCATCTTGTAAAATGAACGTTTTTCATTAATTACATCACGAAAAAGTCGCAAATTCTCTTCTTGATCATCAGGATGGGTAAGATGGGAAAAAGTAAAAGAGCTTAATTCTTCGGCGTTGTATCCCAGCATTTCCTGAAATTTAACATTAGTGGTGACGAAATTTCCTTCTTCATCAACCACTCCAATTCCTATATCAGCATTTTCAAAAATTGCCTGATACAGGTTTTCTGTTAATTTTCCAATCATTTACCGTATCAACTCCATAAAAATTATGTTAACCCGTTTATGCGCGGATTATTTTTTGTAGGAGCCCGGCCGTCCGGGCGATTCATTATGATGAGCTTTGCTCCATGTTTTATCGCCCAGAGGTAAGCGCTCCATGAACACCACCCTGTACGCGCTGTTCCTGAAACCCTTACAGTTATGGGGTTGTCGCCGCCTGGGTGTACTTTATTGAGCGCTGTCAAAAATTCCCCTGAAACGGTCAATTCAGTTATTGACTCAACTTTCGGACTTATTATTTTACTTATAAATTCAACTTGTTATGGCAAAAAATTAATAGGCGATTCGTCATTCCGGCATGACAGACGAATTTATTCAATTATATTAAATAATTTCAATCAATTATATCAACTCCGAAAGTTGAGTTATTGAGCAATAATCAACCCATATGATTTACCAACCTGGTAAACAAGCTCCATAAAGCCTTTGGGCAACGGCACATCCCTTTCAACCAGCAAGACTCCACAGTCCCTGGCCCTGGTCAAAATTTCTTCATTCCCCTCAACCTGACCTTCCTGATGATTACAAAGAAAGTGAATCCGCAAAGCATCAGTCAACAAAATACGTAAATCTGCAAATTGTTTGCCAAGCATGGCAAATTCAGTGCTTATTTCTTCCCTGTTAAGTTGAACGAAATCGGTAATTTTTTTTTCCGTATTTTCAATACCGAACAGCTCGTTAATAATGGCACCAGCCAGCATCCCGTAATATAATTTTTCCCGGCCTGGATATTTCTCCATAAAATAATCTCTAAGTCTTTTAAAAAAAATCATCTTGACGACTTCAACGCCTTCACGGAGACTTGGAATAAATTTTCTTTCAATTTCAGCCATAATAAATTCTTTTTCAGTAACTACTCATGGGGTAAGCGCCACAATTTCGCTGACCACAGTATTTGTAACTATTCAAGGACGTAACTGCTCACCGGGCACCGCATATTTCCGCGATCAGCCTGTCTTACATAGCATTAGGCGCTTAAAGCCATTGTCTAAACAATTTTTGTAAGCGCTCCATGAACACCACCCTGCACCCGTTTAAACGCCGCGATATACCTGATGTATTATCGCGAGCGTTGAAACGGGCACATGGCG
>JANTFJ010000303.1 GCA_024763495.1 Desulfobulbaceae bacterium
CTATAGTGAACACGCCGAAACGAACAAATCTGGGGCACTATCCGAACATTTAAAGGGGTAGAGAAGGGTAGCTTTTACCCAACCCGAATATTTACAAATAAATTAGAGGATGTCTTGAAAATTAGATATTTTGGTAACTATTCAGCTGCACTTCGTCCGGAGTCGAAGTTTATGCCCGAACGGAGTCTCACTTCGTTCGCTTACCTCTGAATAGTTACATATTTTGTTTGAGGATATGGGATTTTTTCTAATTAATCCGCTTTTCACGAATCCTGGCAGCCTTACCGCGCAGATTACGAAGATAATACAAGCGGGAACGGCGAACTTGTCCACGAGTAATAATGTCTACCTTTTCTATTCTTGGGGAATGAGTAGGAAAGGTCTTTTCTACTCCAACTCCATGAGAAATTTTTCTAACCGTAAAACTCGCGCCCATTGTTCCTCTTTTCCGGTAGATGACCACGCCCTGGAATATCTGCACCCTTTCCTTGGCGCCTTCAATAATTCGGATATAAACCTTTACCGTGTCACCAGGACGAAAATCCGGCATGTCATAGCGCATATTTTCTTTTTCAATCTGTTCTATAATACTCATAATAAAAAAACTCCTGATCTTGGGGCTCGCTAAAAAATAAATTAAATGAGTGAACCTTACTAATAAATTAAAGTATAAACCTGTAAGCAGTTACAATTACGGGGCTAGCGAAGTTAAGGCGCTTACCCCGTGCGTAGTTACATAAATTTTCATGCCTTATTCCTGAATTTCTGTCAATAAAAATCAGCAGCATTAAGATTGTTCAGCAGTTAATTAGACAGAGCTCAATAAAGTACACCCGGACGGCGACAGCCCCATTACTGTAAGGGATACAGGGGAAGCTGCCCTGTGCGTGCTCCACACCCTGCGATAATACATCGGTATATCACTGGATTAAAGAGCGTGCCGGGTGGTGTTCATGGAACGGTTATAAGACTGACAACCTGTTATTTCCTGTCTTTCAGCTCCTGACCCCAAGTAAACGGTCAAGAACAATGGCGGCAGCGGAACGAACAGATAAATGATTATAGTCACTATCCCCCCTGACAGGTGGTAAAACACCATCCATCTTCGCCAGCACCTCGCTGGTCAAGCCCCAGCCGGTGCCAAAAAAAATTAAAAATTTTCTGCCATCCGCAAGGCTGTTCCTGACGGTGGAATATGACCATGAAGCATACTGTTCCCTGGCGCAGGTTGCCAGCATGGTCGGTTTCCGTCTTCCTTCAGAGACTTTATTAATCAAGGACTCAATATCCTCAACAACTCGAATCAGCTCCAATGCCTCTTTCCGATCCGGATTATAATGGCTCCCATGCCCGGTCAGCCAATGGTCAATTATTTCCTGCACCAGAATCTGTTGATCCCGGTAGGGGGTGACAACATAAAAACGGCCAACTCCAAACGTCTTCGCCGCTCTGGCGATATCGTGAATGTCAAGATTAGTTACTGCCGACCCGATAGTTTGCCGATTTTTATTACAGACCGGATAATGAATCAAGGCCAGGTCAACGCTGCCGGAATTTATCTGGATATCCAACCAGTTACACCATTACAACAAACCATTTTTTTTGAGAATTTTTTTATCCTCATCACTGATGCGCATGTTTTCAAAAAGGTCAGGTCTTTTTTCTTTTGTCTGCCTTGCTGCCGCCAGCAGCCTGTATTCAGCTATAGCCTTATGGTCGCCCGACAATAAAATATCAGGAACCCTTTTTCCTTCAAATTCCCGCGGCCTGGTATATTGGGGATATTTCAGTCCTCCACGGCTGAAGGTATCCTGCCTGGCAGAATCTACGCATCCCAGAACCCCTGGAAGCAGCCGGGTAACAGCATCAATTAAAACCAGGGATGCGAGTTCTCCACCAGTGAGAATGTAATCACCAAGAGAAATTTCATCATCAACATAATCCCGCACCCGCTCATCAACTCCTTCATAGCGACCGCAGAGCAATATCAGGTGATCAAGTTCGGCAAGTTCCCCGGCAACCTGCTGGTTAAACCGGCGCCCCTGCGGGGTCAAAAAAATTACCTGTCCCCTGCTCCGATCCAATCGAGCCTGTCTTATTGCCGCTACAACTGGTTCAGGTTTCATAATCATGCCCTCACCACCGCCAAAGGGCCGATCATCGGTCATGCTGTGTTTATCAGTGGCAAAAGAACGGATATCCGTAACCGCCACCTCAATTATTCTGTCCTGAATTGCCCGGCGAATCATACCCTCCTGCAGAGGAGAGGTTAAGAAATCAGGAAAAATTGTCAGGACATTAAATCTCATGCTGCCGGTTCAAGGTTGTTTATAGCGGCCTGCTTGAATAGTTACACAAAACAATAAAATCAGAAATTATTTTTTCAATAAGGCAGTTATAGAACCATTAAGGCACATATCCCCACTTCAATGGGTTACTGAAAAGAATGTCTTTCTAAAAAATATTACCGTCAAAGGTGTTAATTATTTATTTCAAGAAGTCCGGACGGAGGATTAACCACGAGTAGCCCCTGATCAAAATCAGTTTCTGCTATAAACTCATTAACAGCAGGTATCATATATTCGCGCCCCTTGCCGGTAATCACCAGGATATCATGAGCTCCGCCGGCCAGCAGGTCAGTTACCACTCCCAGTTCGCGGCCATTTTCACAAACAACCCGCATGCCTTTCATATCCTGCCAGTAAAACTCGTTTTCAGCAAGCTCGGGTAACTCATCCTTTAAGGCCCATACTTGCCGGCCAACTACAAACTCAGAATCATCACGATTGCGAATGTTATCAAGGGCGACAATGACCATCTTTCCCTGAATGCGGCTTCTGATCACTCGACAAAGAGTTTCCTCCTGATCATGTGGATCAGCAATCAGCAGCATAGTAAACCTGATAAAATTAGCAGGATCACCAGAGTAAGGCAGGATCTTCACTTCCCCCTTCAGGCCGTGGGGTTTTACTACTTTACCTACCAGGATATAATCAGCTTCTTGGTCCCGCCCCATGCTTTTGCACCAGCTCTATCCCCGATATCCTGAAAAATCAAGAACGGATACAAGGCATCAATCAACTATCTCCAGACGAACCCGTTTATTATCCTCAGCTGCTGCCGCTGACAACAAAGAACGTATGGCCCTGGCCGTTCGTCCCTGCTTGCCTATTACCTTGCCAAGGTCGACTTTGGCAACCCGCAACTCAATCAACACAGCAGCATCATTCTCAGACTCTCTTACGTCAACTTCGCCTGGTTGATCGACTAAGGCAGCAGCAATATACTCAACGAGCTCTTTCATTTATCGTAACTACTCACAGGGGTAAGCGCTACAATTTCGCTATCCACTGTAATTGTAACCGGTTACAGGATACCGGAGATTTAATGATCGGGTCGGCGCTTGGAGCGCTTACCATCTATCTATTCAACAGATTCTTTATATCCAGCCATCAGGCTTTTCACCGTATCAGAAGGTTTAGCTCCTTTCGCCAGCCAGCCCTGGAGTTTTTCCTGGTGAATATTAACCTCTACCGGATCCTTTAAAGGATCATAAGTACCAACAATGTCAAGAAATTTTCCATCTCTTGGGGCTTCTGAATTAGCCGCCACTATCCGATAAAATGGTTTCTTTTTCCTGCCATGTCTGCTTAAACGTATACGTACAGCCATGTTGTCTGTATTCCTCCTGATAAAATTTTTAGGTAACTGGTTACAAATACTGAGATTTGCAATCATTAGGTGCTTACCCCATGATTAGTTACTCAACTTTCGGACTTATTATTTTACTAATAAATTCGACTTGTTATGGCAATAAATTAATAGGCGATTCGTCATTCCGGCTAAAAACATGCCGGAATGACAGACGAATTTATTCAATTATATTAAATAATTTCAATCAATTATATC
>JANTFJ010000304.1 GCA_024763495.1 Desulfobulbaceae bacterium
CGCTAATTTTCTTTAAATAGCGCTGCTATTCGCAGAAAATGACCGAAAAAATGGTCTCAATTCTCCAATTTTTCGCTACGGCTTCTATTCTCGGACAACCTCCTGGTTGCAGGGTGCCGGAGATTTTTGCGATTAGGCTGGCGTAGCGTATTAATCATACGTAAGCCAGTCCTATCGCGGGAAGAGGTAAGCGTAGACTCCGTAAGGCACGACAAGAACCGGCAGCCTCTACCGTTTTAATTTTAGCGGATCAGTTTTACTCAACAGGATCAAAACCGCCGGGATGAAAGGGGTGGCAGCGGAGAATACGGCGGACAGCCAGAAGGAAACCTCGTCCCGCGCCATGAATAGTAATGGCCTCAATAGCATATTGGGAACAGGTGGGCGTGAAGCGGCAGGACTGTGGCAGAATGGGTGAAATCAGCAGTTGATAGCCACGGATTGCTAACAGCAAAATTTTTTTCATGGCATGAAAATTCCTGAGTATCAGCTTATTGGTCGACAATAAAATTTGCCTATGACTCATTTTCAGTAGAGGCCCAGCCCTCGGGGCGACAAGGCGTCATCGTCATGTTTCTATCACCCGGCAGGCTGAACTCCAGTGAGTAGTTACAATTAACTGACAATTAACAGACACACATAGTACAACTATTTTCGACGCCGGAGCATATCGCTGACTGATTGATTCATCTCGGCCAGGCTGTTAAGGGAAAATTTGTTACGCACAGCAAAAACAATATCCGATGGCGGAGAAATAAAATTTTTCCGTAAGCGAAAAAATTCCCTGATTATTCTTTTAATCCTGTTACGTCTGACTGCGGTTTTTACCCCGTGGACACTGATCCCAAGCCGACTTGTTTCGTGCTTATTGGCCAGACAAATCAAGCTGTAATTATTACCGCGTAACCTTTTACCTCGCCGGTAAACTTTTTGAAATTCTTTGGATTTACGCAGTAAATCTGTTTTTGCCAAGCTCAATTTTCTCGCTGACGGCTCCCCTGATTTCAATTTATTTCAGCCCGTTCAGGCAGACAGGCGTTTACGGCCTCGAGCCCGGCGGCGATTAATGACCGCCCGGCCCGCTTTTGTTTTCATCCTGACCCGGAAGCCATGAGTACGGCTGCGTTTTATATTACTGGGTTGAAAAGTTCGTTTACTCATAATTATAATTCCTTTCGTATCGTAACTGTTTTACCTGAATCTACAGCTTGTGAAAAATGATTTGGATTTAACCATCTTCTTTACCGTGAAAATATCCCGGAAGTACCGGGAAGTACAACTCGCATTTTCATGTACTGGAGTGGCTGGAACAAATTTGATCCAGCCAGGCTGGTTTAGTAACTGCTCTCCGGGTTAGCGCTTCATGAACACCATCCTGCACGCGCTTCAACCCTGTGACATACTGATGTTATCGCTGGGCGTGGCCACGCTCATGGCGGTGTCCCTGAATCCCTTACAGTTAAGGGGGGCGCCGTCCGGGTGTACTTTATTGAGCGCTATCGTCCAGGAGTAAAGGGTATATCGTTCCCCTAACCGGATAGCTTCAATTCCTTTTTAGAATTTATCATAATAACCATATCAATGCCGGCATGTCAAGGCAGAAAATAGAGGACAAAAGGAAGGAAAAAATATAGCGGGTGTACTTTTATTGAGCACTACCTGGGAATATAGGGTTCAAAGTCAAGGGCTGTCATAGGCCTGGCAAGATAATACCCCTGGGCCATATCGCAGTTATACCTGCGGAGAAAGTCGAGCTGCTGTTCAGTCTCAATTCCTTTGACAATAATTTTATAGTCGAGATTATGGGCCATAGCTATAATTGCCCGAATAAATTTTTCTTTTTCATGATAAAATGAAGGATCTTTCAAAAAAGAACCGTCAATTTTTACAGCGTCAATGGGAAAATGACGGAGATGAACCAGGGGCACGTTACCGGTATCAAAATCATCCAGAACCAGGGTCGCCCCCATATCTTTCAGCCGGGTTAAAATTTTTTCCGGCTGCTGACGCTCGTCCAACAGGAAATCTTCGGTAATTTCCAACCAGAAAGCACTTGTCGGCAGGCCGGCATCACGAAGAATAGTGCTTAGCTTGGCTTCGAACTGCTGATCTCGAAATTCATTTTTTGAAAAATTGACGGAAAGATAAAGATTAAGAGAATTGCAGGTTTTATGCCATTCTCCGACCTGGATAATGGCCTGGTTCATGACCTGGCGTCCCAGAGGCTGAATCAGGCCGGTGGCATTGGCCAGGGAAATTACTTCCAAAGCCGAAATTTCACCTTGTTCCGGATGATGCCAGCGCACCAGCGCCTCAACTCCGGCAACCTGGCCCGAGGCAAGCTCAATAATAGGCTGGTAATGTACTTTGATTGCACCATGAACCAGGGCGCGTCTCAGTTCCATCTCTTTTACTTTACGCCTTGCGGCCCTGTCGTTCATATCCGGGGTAAAGTAACGATAGCTGTTGCCACCGGCCTCCTTGGCCAGGCGCATTGCAGTTTCACTATTAGCCAGTAGAGTGTCGACCTGTTGACCGTCATTGGGGAAAGAGCTGATACCAATACTGGCGGAAATAAAAATTTCCGGGGCACCAGGAAGGTAAAAGGGATCGCTTAAATGGAGGAGAATTTTATCGGCAATTGCTTCCGCATTGTTTATCTTGTTAAAATCACAGAGAATAACTGCAAACTCATCACTACCCAGAAGAATCACGCTGTCATATTGCCGGAGACAGCCCCTCAGCCGCTCACTCACTTCCTGGAGAAGTTTGTCGCCAAGAGAATAGCCGTATCTGGTGTTTATTGATTTAAAATCATCAAGGTCAACAACAAAGAGGATTATATTGTCCTGATAGCGCCTGCTTCGCTTGATCGCCTGTTCAAGGCGATCTACAAAAAGCATCCGGCTGGAGGTTGATTCATTCTGTGGCTTTATTTCAACCTGCCAGCCCTGATCACGAAACTGCCTAATGATATTTTCGGGAGGTGGGGTAGGGCCGGCAATGGTCAGGGTGCAGGCCTTGGGTTCTGTTGCTTTCTCTTGCGCCATGTCTTCCCTGAACCACTATAAAGTCTTGTGCCGGTAATAATGCATATTAAGTTGTCGTCCAGGTTGTCCGGAAAATTGCCCACGAAAAGCTTTTCTCTTCAACTCTTTGTTATGCTATGAAAAATTATAGATATTAACTTGACCGCTTTTATATGTAACTCAACCATGTCTTTAGCAGGATGTAAGCGAGGGACGAGACTCCGATCCATAAAGTTAGCCGATGATCCCTGGATTCCGGCTAAAGACATGCCGGAATGACGAGCGAATTTTATTGGTGATGTTATATGACTTCAAATACTTAATCTCAAGTCAGAAAGTAGAGTGTGTAAAAATTCGAATCCGCCATCAGCACGGATTGCTCCTGTAGAAGCCCAGCTCTCCGGGCGATAAAACATGGAGCAAAATTCATTGCATGGATCGCCCAGAGGGCTGGGGTTTTCCCGGGTTGTGGGCAATAGCCGCCTTAGGGCTCGCTTACCTCTTTCCGCAAGCAGGCTGAGTTACGTATGACTGATACGCTGCGCTGCCTGCTCGCAAAAATCTCCGATACCTGTTAAGTATAGTAACTTGATACCTGAAAAAGATTTCGGTGGGGTGCTGGCCGAACATTTAAAGGGGTAGAGAAGGGTAGCTTTTACCCGCAACCCGAATATTTACAAGTTATCTGCACAATACATTATAGTTACGTTGGTTGATAGCGATCAATAAACCACACCTTGACTTTTGAGAAGGCACGGCCTGTAAGCGTTTCAGGGGATGCCGCCATGTGCCCGTTTCAACGCTCGCGATAATACATCAGGTATATCGCGGCGTTTAAACGGGTGCAGGGTGGTGTTCATGGAGCGCTTAC
>JANTFJ010000305.1 GCA_024763495.1 Desulfobulbaceae bacterium
CTTTAAATGTTCGGATAGTGCCCCGGATTTGTTCGTTTCGGCGTGTTCACTATAGTATACTATGTGAATCACGCCTAAACGGGCGAAGGTGGGGTGCCAGCTGAACATTTACCATTAGGCGCTCACCCCATGAGTAGTTACATTTTTTGTATTGCACCCATTCTCGAACATCCTCCTGGATATTTAACATTTCCACATTGAAATTAAAATAACAAAAAATATATGACAAAAAACGTACAGCAATCATGCTTTCGCTCTTCGCTGCTTGATCCGGCGGAATTCACCCTTACTTTTGAACTGGTGCCCAGCCGGGGCGGGAGAGGCAAGGAATATTCCCGCATTCTCAGCCTGGCCGAAAAAATAGCAATGGACGGCAGGATCAAGGCGGTAAGCATCACCGAAAACGCCGGTGGCCATCCAGCCCTGTCCCCGGAGGTGCTGGGCCTGGACATCCTCCAGATGGGTCTTGAGGTAATTAATCATTTTTCCGGTAAAGACAAAAATCGCAACCAGATGGAAAGCCTGCTCTTCGGCTGGGAAAGAGAAGGGCTTAACAATCTGCTGGTTATCAGCGGCGACTACCCGAAACAAGGCTATTGCGGCTATGCCAAGCCGGTTTTTGATCTTGATTCCGTCCAGATGGTTGCCATGTTGACCGGAATGAACCAGGGTTGTTTTTCTAAAAAACCTATGCCTCTGACTTCGTTTTTCAAGGGCGTAGCGGTTTCCCCGTTTAAATCCGACGAGGCTGAACTTATGATGCAATATTACAAATTGCATCGCAAGATCTCCGCAGGTGCTGATTTTGTTATTACCCAGATTGGTTTTGATGCCCGCAAGTTCCAGGAAGTGCTGCTTTATCTGAAACAGAATAAATTAAATGTTCCGGTGCTGGGAAATGTCTTTATTCCCAACCTGACTGTGCTGAAAATCATGCGCCGGGGCAAAGTGCCGGGCTGCGTTATTCCCGCGTCTCTTGATCGGCTGATGATGGCTGAGTCCAGTGCCCCGGACAAAGGCCGTCAGGCCCGGCTGCTGCGGGGAGCAAAATTACTGGCCATCCTTAAAGGACTGGGCTATAGCGGCGCTCATATCGGCGGGCCGGGACTGACCTTTGCCGGACTTGATTTCATGTTGAACCAATTCCGCCGCCTGGCTGATTCCTGGAAGGATCTAATTAATAAAATGAACCATTGGCCTGATAAAAATTTTTTTTATTTCAAACAGGACGTAACCAGCGGTCTTAATCTGCCGCAGCCGGTGAAAACCGGGAAAAAGGCGAAATTCAGTCCCCATTTTCTTCTGGCTCAGGCCGTTCACAATCTGGCCTTTGACCCTCAGGGGCTATTGTTTATGCCGGCAGTAAAAAACTGTTCTGCCCTGGAAAAAGGAATACTGGCCCCTATATTCAAGCAGGGAGAATTCATTGCCAAGAGCCTGCTTTTCCATTGTAAAAACTGCGGCGACTGCACCTTGAGCGAACAGGCCTTTCTATGTCCCCAGTCAGGCTGTGCTAAATTTTTATTAAACGGCCCCTGCGGCGGTAGTCGGGATGGCTGGTGTGAGGTTTATCCCGGCAAAAAGCGCTGTCATTATGTCAAAGTTTATGAACGGTTTTCTCAAGATCAGTGCCTGGAGTTTACCAGGGGCTTTCTCCCTCCCCGGAACTGGGCCTTAAACGGTACATCGTCATGGTTTAATTTCTACGCGGGCCTTGATCACAATAATCTCCATTATGCTGAATAGTTACGATCGAAAATGCCCTGTAACAAGTTATAATTACAGAGGGGTTAGCGAAGTCAGGATGCTTACCCGATGTATTATCGCAGGGCGTGGAGTACGCACATGGCGGTGTCCCTGAATCCCCTACAGTTATAGCCGCCCTGGTGTACTGAATTGAGGGTTGTCTTACGACCAGAGACTGGAAACAACAGCAATAATGCTTAAATTTTATGAAATAATTATTTTCTAAGCGGTTAAAAGAGGGTATAATAATAATTTTTTTTCAGATGTCAGGCAAAAGTAAGGAGATAAAATATATTTTATCTCCCGTAAAATTATTGCTAACTATTCAGGCAGGGGCAAAAAAGCGCCGCAACCACCATCTTGTAACCGTTCAAATGTAAGCGCTCCATGAACACCACCCTGCGCGCGCTTCAACCCGGCGATATACCGATGTATGATTGCGGCGCATGGAGTACGCGTATGGCAGTGCCCGTGAATTCCTTACAGTTATGGGGTTGTCGCCTCATGGCTGTACTTTATCGAACGCTATCGCCGAATAGTTATAATTATTGTTGAGTGAGCCCTCAAGTAACAAAGGACAAAATTATGATTACCGCTCCTGCTCCATTACGTCCTCGGGAAGAATGTGGAGTCTGTGGCATTTTTGGCCATCCAGACGCGGCAAAATTAAGTTTTTTCGGCCTGTACGCCCTCCAGCATCGAGGCCAGGAAAGCGCCGGCATAGTTGCTTCAGACGGAGAAACAATCTCTGAGCATAAGGCCATGGGACTGGTCTCAGAAGTTTTTACTGAGGATAATCTCCAGAAATTACGCGGCAACCTGGCTCTGGGGCATGTCCGATACTCTACTACCGGTTCATCTAATATTGTAAATGCCCAGCCTTTTTGCGCCTCCCACCAGGGTGAAACAATATGTGTGGCCCATAACGGCAACCTCGTCAATATCCGGAATTTAAGACAGGAACTGGAAAACCAGGGATCGATTTTCCAATCTACCATGGATAGTGAAGTAGTGGTTCACCTGCTGGTTAAACAAAAGCACCTTGGCCTGGAACGGGCAGTAGCCGAAACTTTCAAGCGGATCAAGGGCGCTTATTCAATTATTATCATGACCAGGGACAAACTGGTGGCGATTCGAGACCCCCAGGGATTTCGTCCCCTGTGTCTCGGCAAACTTCCTAATGAAAACGATTCTTATATTGTCGCCTCGGAAACCTGCGCTCTGGATCTGGTGGAAGCGGAATATATCAGAGATATAGAACCGGGCGAGGTGCTTATTATTGATCGGAAGGGATTACATTCATCGTTCCCCCAGCCCCGTCAGCAACACAGCTTCTGTATTTTTGAACATGTCTATTTTGCCCGGCCCGACAGTGATATTTTCGGGTTTAATGTCTATCAAAGCCGAAAAAAAATGGGGGCGATAATGGCCCGCGAGTGTCCCATTGATGCTGATTTTGTTATGCCCTTTCCCGATTCCGGCAACTACGCGGCCCTGGGATACTCCCAGGCCACAGGTCTCCCACTGGAAATGGGGATGATCCGCAATCATTATGTTGGTCGTACCTTTATTCAGCCCACCCAGTCAATGCGGGATTTTGCCGTCAGGGTTAAACTTAACCCCGTCCGTTCCTTTCTCGAAGGCAAACGAGTTATTATTGTTGAAGATTCAATAATTCGAGGGACAACCGGCAAATGTCGAGTTCGTTCCCTGCGGGCTGCCGGGGCCAAAGAAATTCACATGCTGGTCAGTTGCCCGCCCACCAGCTTTCCCTGCTATTACGGCATTGATTTTCCCTCGGTTGATCAGCTGATTGCCGGTCGTAAATCTATCGAAGAAATTCGTCAATATCTTAATCTTGACACCCTGCATTATTTAAGTCTCGATGGTATGGTCGAGGCTACGGGCCGGAAGCGGGACAATTTCTGTCTGGCCTGCTTCAACAATAAATATCCAGTGGATCCTGACCTGTCATTCTGCAAAAACGCCTTGGAATAATTGTAACTATTCAGGTAGGGACGAAAAACTGTCATAACCACTGCCCTGTAACAGTTCTGAGGATAGCGATCAATAAACCACACCTTGACTTTTGAGAAGGCACGGCCTGTAAGCGTTTCAGGTATGCCGCCATGTGCCCGTTTCAACGCTCGCGAT
>JANTFJ010000306.1 GCA_024763495.1 Desulfobulbaceae bacterium
ATGCCGCCATGTGCCCGTTTCAACGCTCGCGATAATACATCAGGTATATCGCGGCGTTTAAACGGGTGCAGGGTGGTGTTCATGGAGCGCTTACGGTTAAATCGTTAAATCATCACGCAGAACCTTACGTGGCCCGCCATGACCGGCAGTGGACCAGTCACGGATGGGCATGATTTCATTCATCATATCCTGATTATCCAGGCGGCCCAGCCGGTCATGAATCAACTGCCAGACACATTCAACCTGTGGATTAATCTCGCATTTGCCGTCAACTGAACCGCCGCACGGGCCATTCAGCAGACTTTTGGCGCAGCGGGCGACAGGACATAGTCCGCCGGTGAGATGAAGAATACAGTTGCCGCAGCCGGCGCATTGTTCAGTCCAGACCCCCTGCTCAGGAGATCCTCCTAGAAAGCTGGTGTTGAGAGCCGGATAAACCTTATCCGTGGGCCGCTGGTTGGCTATAAAGTTTACTCCGACCCCACAGGCCGTGGAGATGATAATATCATACCGGCCCTGCCATTGATCAATGGCGTCAATGTACTCTTTGTCACATTGCCGTACCAGGGAACCCTCTATGACCTCAACATCCCGGCCCTGTTTTTTCATGCCAAGGCGGATAAGAGAGGCAAGGATTTCTACCTCACGTTCACCACCGGCGGAACAGACGGTTACGCATCCCCGGCAACCAAGCACCAGAATACGTTCGGCATTCTTAACCATCCCAAGAATTTCATCAACTGGTTTTCGTTCGGCAATTATCATTTGTCTTCCCCTTTTAAAGAGCAGGGACCAAGATCTTTAATCCGTTTATCCATCTCCTGCGCTGCTTCAATAAATTCCGGATGGAAACCCCGCTGCAGATGATACATTTCAACCCGTTCCGGCTCCACTCCAAGTTCCTTGAGTGCTTTTTTTACTGCCAGTACCCTTTTGGCCGCCCGCCGGCTGCCCTTCATGTTATGGCACTCATCAGCGGGGCAGCCTGCCACATAAACACCGTCAGCCCCGTTTTCAAAGGCCTTGAGTAAAGAGCTGACCTGGAGTTTGCCGGTGCAGACCAGCCGGTTCAGGTTTACAGAGTCAGGCAGTCCATCATTTTTTAATCCTTCCCTGCCTTCGGCAATAGTCTGCTGGGAGGTATAATGACAACAAAATGCTTGAATATCAGGAGTAAAACTCATTTTATATAACCTGTTTATGGATTTAACTGCCGCAGGCGGCAATTAACCGTTCATCTTCGGATTCATTAAGTTTGATCGCCTGGGCCGGGCATTCAGCCTCACAGATACCACAGGCTTTACATTGTAAAGGATCAATAAAAGCAATACCCTTATCATCAATTACCGGAATTTCCCAGGGACAGACCCTGACGCAGGTCAGACAGGAAACGCATAAGTCACGTTCAACCCAGGCCGCCTTTCCTTTGTCGAGCAGATCCTGAACTTTAATAATCCCTTCATCCATGGCCATTTGACGAAGAGCTGCCATAATGTCGGCAAACCGCACATCCTGGGGACAGACAAAAACACAGCTCTTGCATTGGGAGCAGAACCAGAGCAGTTCGGAATTAAGCACCCTGTCCTTCAGGCCCATTCGGATCATGTGGATTATCTTGCGTGGATCGAAATCAGGAATTGCCTGGCTCACCGGGCAGATACCGCTGCACGCTCCACAGGAAAAACAGCGATTCAGATATTCACCGCCGGGAGTTTCAGTTACTTCAGAACTGAAAGCGGCATTAATCTCTTTATTAGTGATTCCCATACTATCCTCATTTAGTGCATTAGGAGTCGTTTCGTAACGACTCCTTACTTCTGGATTCCTTTTAAAAAATAAGGAAACTAGAAAATAGTTTTTTAATTTTTTGTCACTCTATTCTCAGTACCCCCTTGAGGGGGATAAGAAACAGGAAATTGAGCTGAGGGCTGATGCCTTTTTCCCAGTTATAGTGGGTCAGTAATTTATCCGAAAACTGTTCTGCAGCAACATATTCAGTCAAAAATGAACAATTTTCTGGTTTCCCGGGTAAATATCCGATTTATACACTGGTTACAGGGTGCCGTAGATTTTCGTAATCAGGCCGGCGCGCGTATCAGTCATACGTAAGCCGGACTGATCGCGAAAATATGCGGTGCCCTGTGAGCAGTTACCCCCCTTCGATAATTCAGAACCTGCCATGCCGGTCTGCCATGTGAGTGACGGATTGCTTTGGCCTCATTTAATCAACAAGAAGGGGATGCTAACCAAAACAATTTGATTTGTCAATATACTGAAGTAAGAGAAATAAATATTCTTACCATATTATGGGTAGTTGTACTTATGATTTGTCTCAAATGCCGATAGGGCTCAATAAAGTACACCCGGACGGCGACAACCGCATAACTGTAAGGGATCCAGGGACACGGCCATGCGCCTGCGTCACGCCCTGCGATAATACATCGGTATATCGCCGGGTTGAAGCGCGTACAGGGTGGTGTTCATGGAGCGCTGACCAAATGCTTATCTCAAAATTAAGAACAGGAGACCGGAAAATTATACAGCACCATATCGAATATGAAAATTTATAGTAACTATTCAGGTAGGGACGAAAAACTGCCCCAACCACCGATCTTTAACTGTGCAGATTATATTGACAGTTAATCTTGTCTGCCCCGAAATTGTGGCTGTTAAACCAGCAGACGAAATTCTCCCTGGCCCAGCAGGTCATGGAGATGCAGAACGCCGACAAGGGAGCCGGTTTTGTCCTTGACCGGCAACAGGGTGACCTCATGGCGCTGCATAATACTTAAAGCATCGGCAGCCAGCAGGTCAGCATCAATAAATTTAGGATGGCAGGTCATGATATTTTCAAGTTCTAAACCTGTCATGTCCGCGTTACCGGCAACCAGCCGCCTGATATCGCCGTCAGTTATTATGCCGATAACTGAATTCGCATCCTCCATAATCAGGACGGCCCCGACATTTTTTTCATTAAGGACAGCCACCGCGTCCAGAAAATTTGTCTCTTTTTGGACATTAGGGATATTTTCACCAGTGAGCATGACTTCGGAAACTCTGGTTTTCAGTCGTTCTCCCAGGCTGCCTCCAGGATGATTACGTCGAAAGTCGCTGGCAGCAAAATGTTTACGGTCAAGAAGAACAACGGCCAGGGCATCACCCAGGGCCAGGGCTGCCGTGGTGCTGGCCGTGGGAGCCAGGCCCAGTGGGCAGGCCTCTTTTGGAACATGGGCGCTTAACACCACATCAGCAAGTTCCGCGAGGCCGGAATTAATGTTACCGGTCAGGGCAATGGTTTTTACTTTACGTTTTTTTAAAGTGTGGAGAAGCATAGTAAGCTCAACCGTTTCCCCACTGTAAGATATTGCCAGAACCACGTCATTGGTGTCAACAATGCCGAGATCTCCATGCATAGCCTCGACTGGATGAAGAAAAAATGAGGCAGTTCCGGTGCTGTTCAGGGTCGCGGAAATTTTCTGGCCTATTATCCCTGATTTGCCGATGCCGGTTATGATCAAGCGGCTGGGACATCGCATGATAAGTTCAATAGCCCGTTCAAATTCCTGGTCGAGCTGCTCAACAAGAGAGGTTATGCCTTCAGCTTCGGTTTGGAGAACTTCTTTTGCCAGTTTCAGAGACATGATTTGTTTAGTATCTTATTCCGGAACCCCTGTAATAAAAAAACAAGAAGTTCGGATAGTAATTTTTATAATAAATCGTAAGCGCTCCATGAACGCCTTACAGTTATGGGGTTTCGCCGTCCGGGTCTACTTTATTGAGCGCTATCCTCAGAACGTAAGCGCTCCATGAACACCACCCTGCACCCGTTTAAACGCCGCGATATACCTGATGTATTATCGCGAGCGTTGAAACGGGCACATGGCGGCA
>JANTFJ010000307.1 GCA_024763495.1 Desulfobulbaceae bacterium
TGAGACTCCGTGTGCTTTAGCTGTGCGTGATAAGGCTGGCACCCATACTACGGGCATAAACTTCGCATACTAATGCTATGTAAGACAGACTTATCGCATGCAGATGAAGTGCAGCTGAATAGTTACTTTAATTTTTCGTAGCGACGCATAGATCGGGCAGATAAGCGCAGACTTCGAAAAGGCCATTTATAGACAGACACTAATCTAACCGGGGAGGCTGTCCGGGAATGCTCTTTCCGCGGAATTTCGTACCTCGCTTACCTGTCCAACTCTGTGTTATTTTCAAAAAATAATGGTAACTATTCAGTAGCTACCGTAATCGTTCACCGGGGTTGCTTTTTTTTCGGTAAACTCCATCCTGTAAGCGTTTACCAGTGCTTGATCCGGCCAGCGCAGCATACTTGTGCTATCTTAAGACAGCCTGATCGTGCGCAGGTAAGCAGCCTGTCTTTACGGGTGGTTACCTGATTTGAAAAAAATTTCTATTCTCTGACAACCTCCTGGTCTAATATCATGTTCCAGCGAAAAGAATGCCTTAAAAAGGCCAAACGTATTGTCGTCAAGGTAGGGAGCGCGGTACTCACTACCAGCGCCGGACTGAACCTGGCCGTCATGGAAAACCTGACAATCGAGATAGCATTTCTGCGTCGCCTGGGACACGAGATAATCCTGGTCAGTTCCGGGGCCGTGGCCGCAGGCCGCCGCAAGCTTGAGTTAAGCGCGCCGGTCCTCTCCCTGCGGGAAAAACAGGCTGCCGCAGCTATCGGGCAGTCCAGCCTTATTCGCTTTTATGAAAAATTTTTTGAACAGCAGGATATAAATGTTGCCCAGGTGCTGCTGACCCATGATGATTTTGCTCACCGTGACCGTTATCTTAATATTCGTAATACCATGTCAACCCTAATTTCCTGGAATATTCTTCCGGTAATTAATGAAAATGATACTGTCTCGGTTAAGGAGCTGCGTTTTGGTGATAATGACACCATGGGGGCCATGGTTGCCAACCTGATTGATGCTGATGGCTTTATCTGCCTTACTGATGTTGATTGTCTTTATACCGGCAACCCCTGCACAAACCCCGAAGCCAGACCTGTACATATTGTCCCTGAAGTTGATGAAAAGGTTGAGGCCATGGCTGGTAATATATGTTCTTCAAATCTGGGAACAGGAGGGATGCGCAGTAAAATAGTTGCAGCGAAAATGGTCGCGGCCCAGGGTGGGTTTTCCTTTATCGGCTCAGGCCGTGAGCCGAAAATTCTGCAAAAACTTTTTGCCGGTAAAGAAGTAGGCACTTTTTTTCTGCCCTGTCGGGAAAAAATGCAGAGCCGCAAACACTGGATCGCCTACACCCTGCGGCCTAAAGGCTCCCTGGTGCTTGATTCTGGAGCCTGCCGGGCCTTGACTGAACAAGGGCGTAGCCTGTTGCCTTCCGGCATTGTCGAGGTAAATGGTGATTTCAGAGTTGGAGATCCTGTTCAGTGTCTGAATAAACAAAAAACAGTAATTGCTAATGGTCTGGTAAACTATTCCGCCCCGGAAATTGAAAAGATAAAAGGAATGCAGAGTAGTGAAATTGAGAACTATATCGGTTACAAGGACAGCGATGAAGTTATTCATCGGGATAATATGGTTTTATTGACAAATAACAATGGGGTAAGCACTCAATGAAGGAACAAATAATATCCATGGCAGAAAAGGCCAGGCAGGCGGCTCGGGGAATGCTCGCCATGACAACAGCAAGCAAGAACAATGTGCTGCTTAACATGGCCCATGCCCTGGAAAAACAAAAAGATTTTATCTGCCGGGAGAATGAGAAAGACCTGGCCGCTGGTCGGGAAAAAGGACTGTCAGGTGCCATGCTTGATCGTTTAACTCTCTCCGATAAGGTTATGAACTCGATGATGAACGGCCTGCGCGAAGTCGCGGCCCTGCCGGATCCTGTAGGCGAGATCACTGAAATGGTCAAACGCCCTTCCGGGATCGCGGTGGGCCGAATGCGTATTCCTCTGGGAGTCATCGGCATGATCTATGAATCACGTCCCAATGTTACGGTAGACGCGGCTGCTCTCTGCCTGAAAGCCGGAAACGCCATCCTTCTACGGGGTGGTTCCGAGGCTATTAACTCAAATCTTGCCCTGGCTAAAGTTCTCCAGGAAGCCCTGGCCGCCGAAAACATTGACCCGGCGGCAATCCAGGTGATTCCGATAACTGATCGTAAAGCAATTAATGTAATGCTTGGTCTTGAAGAAGATATTGATCTTATTATTCCCCGGGGCGGAGAAGGGCTGATACGTTTTGTCGCCGAAAACTCCCGCATTCCGGTTTTAAAACATTATAAAGGGGTCTGTCATGCTTTTGTTGACGACAGCGCTGATCTTGAGATGGCGACAAAAATCGTCATGAACGGCAAGACCCAGCGTCCAGGGGTATGTAATGCTCTGGAAACCCTGCTTGTCCACGAAGCTGTTGCCGAAAAATTTCTACCTGCCGTGGGACAGGAACTGCTGAAAGCTGGTGTGGAAATAAGGGGCTGCCCGAAAACCCGTGCCATTCTGCCGCAATGCCTGGCTGCCGCTGATGACGACTGGGGTCGGGAATTTCTTGAATTAATCCTGGCAGTAAAAGTAGTTAAGGATATGGATGCGGCTATTGATCATATTTTTAAATTCTGTTCCCAGCACACGGAAACCATTGTTACGGAAAACTACAGCAATGCCCAGCGCTTTCTTCGCGAGATTGACTCATCCACGGTAATGGTCAATGCCTCAACACGTTTCAGTGACGGTGGCGAGTTTGGCCTGGGAGCCGAAATCGGTATCAGCACCACCAAACTTCATGCGTATGGCCCCATGGGTCTGAAAGAGCTTACCACCAGGAAATTCATTGTTTACGGCGAAGGGCAGATACGGGCTTGAGCCGAAGTGAGTTTAAAAAAAGACAGGCGGAAAACCGGTATTCTCGGTGGCACCTTTGACCCGGTTCATAATGGTCATCTGGCAGTGGCGGAGCTGGTTTTAAACCAGCTCCGACTTGACCGGATTCTGTTTATCCCGGCGGCCCGTCCCCCTCATAAGCCGCAGGCGGCAATAACTCCTTTTTCCCGGCGATCCGCCATGCTTGAACTGGCATTAGCGGACTATCCGCGATTTGAGCTTTGTTCTATTGAAGAAAATCGGCCGGGTCCATCATATTCCATTGACACCATTCGGCAGCTTGCCGGGCAGTCCTCGGAGACCGAGGCATTTTTTTTTATAATTGGTCTTGATGCCTTTGTTGAAATCAATACCTGGAAGGAATGGCAAAAACTGCCAAAGCTTGCTTCCCTGGTGGTTATTAATCGTTACAGCCCCCGGAGTGTTGATTCCGCGGCAATAATCCCCCGCCTGTTTTCCGGTTACAAAGAGAAAAAAAAAGGAACATGGTCAACGGAAAAAGGGAATTCTATATATTTTCCTGCCATGGAACCACTGTCTGTTTCATCAACTGAAATCAGGGAAAAAATAAAGGCCGGTAAACCGATCAGCCGGCTGACCCCGGACAGGGTAGAGGAATACATTAGAACTCATGGGCTTTATCGCGACGGCTGATCAGTAAATGTTCGTAACTACTCACGGGATAGGCACCGAGAGTAAATGTTGTAACTCAACTTTCTGACTTGAGATAAGTATTTGAAGTCATATAACATCACCAATAAAACTCGCTCGTCATTCCGGTATGTCTTTAGCCGGAATCCAGGGATCATCGGCTAACTTTATGGATCGGAGTCTCGTTCCTCGCTTACCTCCGGCTAAAGACATGCCGGAATGACGATATATCTATGCTGCAAATTGTATAATTTATAGAAATCATTAACAAAACAACAAGTCAGAAAGTTGAGTT
>JANTFJ010000308.1 GCA_024763495.1 Desulfobulbaceae bacterium
GTAGTTGGCCGGAATCTATAGACATTAAGCAGCTTTCTGGATCGGAGTCTCGTTCCTCGCTTACCTCCGGCCAACTACATGCCGGAATGACGTGATAGAAATTGTCCAAATTTTAGCAAACCTACGGTTGGGTGCCACCACCACATATGAAGAAGTTACAAAAAATCAAAACAAAAAATTGTTTAGACAATGGCCGTAAGCGCCTAATATTCTGATGATATAATGTCAATATATGAAAAAAGAACTACGTAGACGTCCTGTCGTCAAAAATGTCCTGCACCGGGCCTTGAAACTGGGCTTTTCACCGCTTGCGGCTCGAATTGTTGCCGGCAGGATAAAACAGGTCGACAGTAAACTTGCAAAAATTATCAGGCCGTCCCTGGCCTACATTGACCATCCCGTCCTGTTGAAAAACAGTAATCGGGCTGCTAAGCGTATTTGTCAGGCAATTAATGGCGGGGAAAGGATCGCCATTGTCACTGATTATGATGTGGACGGTATCACTTCACATATTGTTCTTCAGGAATCGTTATTTTTTTTTAGAGTTAATGCCGGGATGATAAGTCATTTTATCGGTCATCGCCTGGAGGATGGCTATGGGGTCAGCGATGGCTTAACTGACAAGATTCTTGCCGCAGACAAGAAGCCGGGCCTGCTTATTACCGCAGATTGCGGCTCCAGTGATGAAAAAAATATCAGGCGGCTGACTGCGGCCGGAATTGAGGTAATTGTTACAGATCATCATGCCATTCCTGATGATGGGGTGCCGGCTTCAGCTCACAGCGTGATTAATCCCGTACAGTCAGGCTGCGGCTATCCGGACAAATTTATTTCCGGCTGCATGGTGGCCTGGCTCCTTATGTGCCATGTCAGAAATTTATTGATTGAGCAGGGACAACTCAGGGCTGACACGGGCAAGATGTCATTTTTGCTGGATTTAGTCGCCCTCAGTACAGTGGCAGACGCGGTTTCCCTGTTCAGTGCAGGCAATCGGGCTGTTGTCCTTGCCGGTCTTGATCTGCTTAATAAAAGACAAAGACCATGCTGGAGAGCCATGGCTGATTTGCTGGGCCGTGGCGGAGATGGCTTTAAACCGGATGATCTTGGTTTTCAGATAGGCCCCAGGATAAATGCAAGAGGACGCCTGGCCGACCCTTTTGCCGCCTTGAATTTTTTAGCTGCCGAAGATGATCGACTGGCCGCAGAATGGTTGGCTCTGCTGGATCAGGATAACAACGAACGTAAGGCCATTGAGCGAGAAATGTTACTTACGGCAAGGGATGAAGCTGAAAGACAGGTTGCGGCAGGGCAGGGAGCAGTTGTGGTAAAGGGAGATAATTTCCATAGCGGTGTGCAGGGTATTGTTGCTTCTCGGCTGGTTGATTATTTCGGTCGTCCGGCAGTGGTGTTCAGCCCGGCCACTGCCATATCACAACTTAGCGGTTCAGCCCGCAGCATAGATGGAATTTATCTCATTGACATCCTGAAATATATTAATGAGAGGCATCCAGGCCTGTTTATTCGCTTTGGCGGCCATCGAGGTGCGGCAGGGATGACTATTTGTAAAGATGATTTTAATGATTTTCAGCAATTTTTTTCCCAGGCCGTTGCTGAACGGATTGATGCCGGTCGGCTTATTCCGTTAATCTGGACGGATGGCAGACTTAAACCGGAACAGCTTTCGCTGGCCACAGTTTCTGAGATTGACGGGTTAAGGCCTTATGGCCGGGAGTTTGATGAGCCGGTTTTTGAAGGAACTTTTCTGGTAAAATGGCTGCGTCCGGTTGGTGCTGAACCCGTTCATCTTGCCTTGCGTCTCAGCATCGGCAGGGTGACTGTCCCGGCTATATGGTTCCGGGCCATTAAGGAACCTGACTGCCTTTTGCCAATCGCAGCCGGAGATAAAATTGTCTGCGCTTATCGTCTCAGCGTCAATGAATTCCGCGGTCAGCGTAACCTTCAACTTATTATTGTCAGTGTAATGACTGATAGCTGATCTGTAACTGCTCACTGGGCACCGAATATTCGGAGTCTCGCAGGCTCGCTTACATCCGCCATCAGCCCGGCTTACGAATGGCTATGGCGGCACCGGACTGATGACGAAAATCACCGGCACCCTGTAAACAGTTACAGTAGGGACTTATACCCGTCAGGTAAGCGAAGAACGAGACTCCGAATGGACAAAGATGAGGTGCTGGTGAACGCTTACGGCTTAAGTATAGGCCGCTTGTATTAGAAAGATGTGGGTGCCAGGCAGTCCTGATAAATATCATTTTGTATGATTTTATGCAGTTACCTGTAGGAGCCCAGCCCTCTGGGCGATAAAAAATGGAGCAAAGCTCATCACATGGATCGCCCAGAGGGCTGGGATCCTACAGGAGCTTTATCGTTCAAGCAGTGCCTTAAATTCCATCATTTGGCCCTGCGCCGCATACTAGGAGGTTGTCCGAGAATAGACATTTTTTCTCAAATCAGGTAAGCGCCAGACTCCGAGGCATTTCGAAAAAATAAGCACAGCCATATAGTTGATATTGCGAGCATTATTTTTTTGTAAATAACGCAGAGTTGGGCCGGTAAGCGAGGAACGAGACTCCGCAGAAATGGCATTCTCGGACAGCCTCCCAGTAAGGCACTGGTAAATGCTTTCAGGATGGAGTTTAGCGAAAAAAAGCAGCCCCGGTGAACGATTACGTTTATCTGGGCTAGGTATGAGTAGTTACAAAATATTTGAACTTTCTATTCTCCAACCCCCTCAGGAAAATTATAAAAAACAAAGACAGGGCAAACAAACCACTCTTTAAAGAGATTAAACTTAGACAATAGTTTATGATACGAGCTTTAAGCTCCCTACTGTGACCGGGTTCAAGAACCGCGCTGGTCGGATTTTCAGGATCGTAAAAAACATTCACATCACTGTACTCTGGATAACGCTGCACAATATCTTCAGCAATTTGTGGCTGCCACCCCCCCTGATAACCAATCCAGATTTGATTCGAGGTGTAGTGCTGACTGGCAAGGTCATATAAATAGAATACCTTTGCAGAAGTCCTGACTTTAAGTTTGCCCGAATTATTTTGGGGTTCTGACGAATGTACTTCGGAAATGAGAATATGACCGGGTGTTTGCGGCCAGGTAAGAGTCTGCCTGGACAGATTTAAGGGCTTTTGTAACTGATAGATATTAACCGCTGGTAATACCCCAACGTTAAATATCAGCATTGCAACAAAAAAAAGCCATGCTTTGTTTAATTGTGCATAATCGCGCTGCACAGTTTGAGCGTTGTGAATATATGCAAAAACCGGTTTTTTTTTCCAATAATATATTAACCAGGGGAGATCAGCTCGGTAGAGAACCTCTACTTCAACCTCTTTTCTGGGAGGATGATTAAGCTGAGTAACTAACAACGCAACTATCAGCTTAATTTTTCCATCCCGGCTCTTTATTGTTGCCAGAGGACCTCGCCAACTTAATATTTTATAGTTTTCAAGTAAAAATTCTGCCGGTTTGACTTCTGCCATGAGAATCTTTCCCGAACGAGTTTTCTCCTCCTCTCTTTTTTCCCAACTCTTGATAAATTTAACATATACCAGCCAGGCTCCCAGAAGCACTAACGGAGGAACTGTTAAACATACCGGAAGAAAGCTTTTCCCCAACATAAAAAACAGCCCTGAAACCAATAAACTAAAAGCAACAGCAAGGGCTAAGCCTGCATAAAAAATAAATTTTATACGTTTAGACTGTTTTCGGTTGTCATCTAGCTCAGGCATTCCGGGGTCACCTTAGGGCTCGGTAAAAAATAACTTACCATTTTCGCATCCTAACTGTATCACATCTTCAGCCGCTCTTCATGTCACAAAATCCTCAACGTAGCCCTGC
>JANTFJ010000309.1 GCA_024763495.1 Desulfobulbaceae bacterium
TTGAAAACTTTCTTTGAAATAAACAACTTGCATCTACTGTTAAGGGACTTATCCAGAGCCTTAATTTCTCTTCCAGTTTATCTGGGCTAGGCGCTTACCCCATGAGGAGTTACCATTATCATAATGAAAACAAAAATACTTTTCCTCTGTACCGGCAACTCCTGCCGCAGCCAGATGGCCGAAGGCTGGGCAAGGTACCTGAAAGGCGATGATATTGAATCATATTCAGCCGGAATTGAAAAACACGGGATGAATGACAGGGCAGTCAAAGTCATGGCCGAGGCTGGGGTGGATATTGCCGGCCATCGTTCAAAGTTGATCGGTGAACTGCCTGATGTAAAATTTGATTACGTGGTCACTGTTTGCGATAACGCCCATGAATCCTGCCCGCTTTTTCCCGGCAGGGCCAAAGTTGTTCATCAAAGTTTTGCCGATCCTCCCCGCCTGGCTGCTGAAAGCGCTGCTGAAGAAGAGGCCTTGTCTCACTACCGAAAGGTAAGAGATGAAATCAGGGATTTTGTTATGACCTTGCCCGACAGTTTTAAGAGAAAATTCGAGCAGGAAGAGGGCCTCATTTAAGTTTTGACGAAAGGCTTTAACGATATTTCAACCTTGACAATATAGCTATATGGCTATATGGTTTGGATGACATGGATAAAACATCTCTTAAATATACGGTAAAAAAAATCAAGGCCCTGGCTGATTCTACCAGGATCAAGCTGCTGGCCATGCTTACCACAAAATCCTTATGCGTATGTGAGTTGACCTGTGCTGTCGGCCTGGCCCAACCCACGGTTTCCAGACATCTGACTCAACTTGAAGATGCCGGGTTTGTCAGTCGAAAACGTCAGGGAACCTGGATGATATATTCTCTTGATCCTGCTGATACGACATGCCGGGAACTTCTTGACATTGTCATGGAGCAGGCCCTGGCCGATATTGAATGTCAACAGCTCATAAAAAGCCTTGAAAATATTGACCGTCATAAGATTTCCGGTGACGGAAAATGCAGAAAAAAAGCTGCGACTGCTGTCAATTAAACCGGAGCTGATGAAAATGATCAAAAATTACCCTGTCCGACCTCGACCTTCGGCAAAGCTTTTTTCGTGCCTGGCAATAATTTTCCTGTTTATGACTGGTTATTCGCCCTGGGCAACCGCAGACATCCTCACCCTTGAGCAGGCGATCAAAACAGGGCTTAAACAGAGCCCCTTGATTGCTTCCGGTGAATTTACCCTGCAGGCATCCGCCCAGGGGACAAAGGCTGCCCGTGGCCAATTTTTCCCCCAGCTTGATTCCTATGCCGGTTATATGCGGCAGAGCGATCCAACCGTGATTGTTCCTATAAAAGAATTCGGCGGCCCAGCACCCGCTTTCAGTCGTGATCATTACAGCCTGGGAGTGACAATGAAAATTCCGCTGTTTGAAGGCGGCAGGAACTGGACCAGGCTGTCATCTGAAAAAATTGCCGAAATTATCTCCCGGGAAATGCTGCAACAGACCCGCCAGGAACTTGTTGCCAATATCACTAATATTTTTAACCGCGTTCTCTATCTGGAAAAATTGATCATCAGCCGCAAAAACACGCTTTACGCCCTGCAGAAGGCCAGGGATGACGCCAGAGAACGTCTTGAGGTTGGCCGGGTAGCGCCGGTTGAACTGATGCGGATTGAAACCCAGGTTGCGGAACAGGAACAGTCACTGGTAACGGCAAAAGAAGAGTGCGTCAGGACAAGGCAGCTCCTGGCCCGGTTCCTTGGCCGGGAACCATCATGGCGGCCTGATATAAGCGGCAATCTTTCCCTGCCCGACAGGACATTTCCTCCGGCGGCTCATACTGGTGGCGGGCCGGATATTTCTCTCCGTCCTGATATTAAAAAAGCCATGCAGGAAGTCAAGCTGGCAGATAGCGAGGTAAAATATCTTAATGGTTATAACCTGCCGTCAATAAGTCTGGTTGGAGATTACGGCAGGCGGGCGGGAAGCGGTGTCAATAATGATGAAGAGGTCTGGAGCGGCGGGGTGCGGATGTCATTTAACCTTTTCAGCGGCGGGACAATTATGGCCCGGGTGCATCAGGCCAGAGCAAAGGCTATGGCAGCTAAAGAATATCTTCGCCAGGCCAGACTCGTGGCAATGACCCAGGTTGAAAACGCGATATCCCGCCTGCTGGAAACCGGCAAACGCTATCAGGTGGCCGAGAAAGCACTGAGTACGGCAAAAGAGACCTGGCGGATTGAAGACCTCAAATACCGCACCGGGGCCGGTACGGTTACCGACAGCCTGCTGGCCCAGTCTTCCTGGTCTCAGGCCGAGGCCGGCACCCTGGCAGCCCTCTATGATTACCATACCGCTAAAGTGGAATATCTGTTGGCCGTTGGTACTATTGATTCAGGATTCGGCAGCAGGACAGGCGCCGACATAGCGGAGGAAAAATGACTACAGGTAAAAAAACAAAACCAGGGCTTAAAAGCCTGTTTATTATCCTGGCGCTTATCCTGCTTGTCGCTGCCGGGGTGATTACGGTAAAAAAGAAAAAGGCGCGGCTGGCCGCGGTGCCGCCCCCGCAAAAGGCTTTATCGGCAGTAACTGTGGCCAGGGCTCATTATGGTACGTTTATGGCCGACAAAGATTTTCTCGGGACGTTAAGAGCGAAAACATCGGCTGATATTGCAGCCCGGATCAGTGCCTATGTAATTGAGGTAAATGTCAGGGAAGGTGATGAAGTCAAAAAAGGCAGGCTTCTTGCCCTGCTTGACGATCGGGAACAGCTTGATCAGGTGTCAGGCCTTGAGGCCCGGCTTAACGCGGCCCGTACTGCCCTGGCTACTCGGCAGGCCATATATCAACGGGACAAAAAACTTTTTAAGGCCAAGGCTGTGAGCCGTGAGAGTCTTGATCTGACTATCAGCCGCCGGGATACTGCCGGGGCTGAAGTCGTCACCCTGGAGAAACAGCTTGATTCCGCCCGCACCAACCTTTCATATACCAGGCTTACCGCGCCTTTTAACGGTATTGTTACGGCCAGGATGATGGATCAGGGAGACCTGGCCCTGCCCGGTAAGTCTATTTTGGCCCTGGAAGCTCCCGGCAACGGATATTATGTTGAATTCAAGATTCCCCAGCATGAACTTGCGCTGATAAAGACAGGCGATACGCTTACTCTGCTGCCGCCGAAACCAAATGCTGAAACAGCCGCGATAACGGCCGTTGTCAGTAGAATTCATCCGGCCATAAAATCAGGAACGCTGGGTATTATCGAGGCTGATCTATCCTCCAGGCCATACGCGCTGGTCAGCGGCTCAACTATTGAAGTCAGATGTCAAACCCGGCAATATACCGGATTGCGGGTTCCCCTGCGAGCCCTGCTTGAGCAGGTTGATGCAGCCATGATTTTTGTTGTATCACCAGATAAAACCATCCACATAAATCCGGTAACAATCCTTTACCGGGGCAGCGACTGGGCCGTGATTCAAGGCAGCGATCCTGCCACGGATACCGAGGTGATAACTGCCCAGGAAAGCGCTCTTCTTCGCCTTAAAGAAGGACAAAAGGTTATGGTTGCGGCAGGCGATTATCAAGATGAAAAATAATAAGACCTTTGTCGAATATTTCCTGGCCAATCCCCATCTGCTGATGGCCTTTATTCTTCTTGCCGCGGCCTTTGGGGTAATAGGTTTTAAATCCATGCCGTTGAACCTCTTTCCCGATGCCAACTATCCGGTAATCGCCGTGATTATTCCCTGGCCCGGAGCATCGGCTGTTGATGTTGAAGACCAGGTAACCCGCATTGTGGAAAAAGAGCTGTCAACTATTGATCTTGTCCGCCAGGTACGCTCCGTGAGCCAGGATGAGATGGCAGCGG
>JANTFJ010000310.1 GCA_024763495.1 Desulfobulbaceae bacterium
TTCGGAGTCGAAGTTTATGCCCTGTTTTTAAGGGTGCTTACCTCCGCGATCAGTCCGGCTTACGTATGACTAATACGCTGCGCCGACCTGATCATGAGAATCTAACGGAGTCTCCCTCTGGTCGCTTACCTGGAGTCTCCCTCTGGTCGCTTACCTGCACCCTGTAACCAGTTACAATTACAGGGGCTAGCGAAGTTAGGAGGATTACCCCGTGAGTAGTTACCATTTTTTAAGAAATTCAGCCGCGAAAAATCCGTCATGATCTGCGGCGGGCATGGCGCGGAAAAAATTATTTTTATCTACAAAACCACTTGCTTTGCCCGGAAGCGTTGGCTGAACTGTTTTTATTTTTGGATGAAGCGATAAAAAACGGCTGACAACCTCATCATTTTCTTCCGGTTCTGTTGTGCAGGTAGCATAAACCAGCACACCGTCCGGGGCCAGCAGGCCGGCGGCGATATCAAGCAGTTTTAACTGCGTTTGCTGCAGGACGATTAAATCCTGAGGCTGCCGATTCCAGCGAATATCAGGATGGCGGCGGATAACCCCAAGGCCGCTGCAGGGCGCGTCGACCAGAATATAATTAAAAACAGTTTCCGTCTGTTTGGCAAATTGCTCAAGATCCATGGCGAAAATTGATATTTTGTCCATCATCTCAAGCCGTTTCAGGTTTATTTCAAGTTGTTTGACCCTGCCCTCCTGAGGTTCAACAGCAAAAAGCCTGCTGCCCGGCGGAATCATTGCTGCTAACTGCATAGTCTTGCCGCCCAGCCCGGCACAACAGTCCAGGTAGTTACCTTTAACCATCGGCCTGAAAAAATCACCAACAAGCTGGGCCGCTTCATCCTGAACATGAAAAAGCCCTTCCCGGTAACCAGGTAAATTCTTTATTGCTCCACGATAATCCAGATGAATACAGTTGGCGCTGAATTTACCCGGATATCCTTTAATTTTATTGTCGGTTAATATCTTAAGGTATGCCTCTGCTGAAGTTTTCTGCTGATTTATGTTCAGGGCAAGGGATGGAAGAGTATTATTAATTCGGCATATTGATTCAGTTCCGGCCGCACCGAAACGTTTCTGCCAGCGCTTAACAAGCCAGTCAGGATGGCTGAGGCGTTCCGCCGCAGTCATTTCTTTTTCCGCGGTCACCCGCAGTTCCTGCTGTTTCCTGTCAATATTTCTTAAGACGCCATTGCAGAAGTTTGTCAGCCATTTGGGCTGCTTTGATTTTTTCAGCGCCATAATTGTTTCATTTATTGCTGCTGACGCTGGAATTTTATCCATGAAAAAAATTTGCAGAACCCCAAGCCGTAAAGCGTTTATTGTACGCGGTTTCATTTTTTCTAATGGATAGCTGGCTACGGCCCTGATAATCCAGTCAAGATAGCGGCGCTGCCGCGTTACCCCGTAGGAAAGAGCCATAATCAGATTCTTATCCCTGCTGTCCGCCAGGGCGGCCCTGGAAAGACAACGATCCAGTATGACATCAAGGGGTGTTTTTTTTCTGGTCAGCTCACAGAGAATGTCAAGGGCGAGCAGCCGACTATCAGGTTTTGTTTTTTTATTTTTCATTTTCATTTTTCATGTAACTATTCAGGTAGGGGCGAAAAACTGCCCCAATTATTGTACTGTAACTGTTTAGAGGTAAACGAACGAAGTGAGACTCCGTATATCACAGGGTTAAAGCGCCTGCAGGGTTAAAGCGCCTGCAGGGTGGTGTTCATGGAGCGCTTAACACTATGCTTATCGCAGACCGATCACGGAACAGAAACGGCCGGTATCTCGTTGTCTCCGGTAGGAAAACCAGCGGGAATCACAACATGTGCAGATTCCTGAAAGTTTAATCTTCGCAGCCTTGACTCCGCAGGAGAGCAGTTGATCCCGGCTGACAGCAGTAAAATCGAAGTAATTTTTCCGTACCTGATACTTATGAAATGATTGTGGTAATTCCTGGCGGAAATTAATGAATTCGGCGCAGCAACTACCCAGGCTGGGACTGATTCCGGCCACAATGTCGGCGGGATCAGTATGGTAATGAGTTTTCATTGTTTCAACTGTTTTATTAATTATTTCAACAATGCTTCCCCTCCAGCCCACATGAATATTGGCTATAACCCGACATGCCGGATCAAAAAGCAGCACAGCCTGGCAGTCAGCCTGCTGGATAAGAAGAAATACCCCGGGAATGTCAGTGATCAAGCTGTCATAGCCGTTAATTTCGCTATCTTTGTCAGGCGGAAGAGCATTGATTTGACAAATTTTGTCCCCATGAATCTGATTAGTTGATATCAGCCGGGGCGCAGCAAGCGTTTCCATGATTATTCGGCGGTTATATTCAACATTTTTGGGCTGGTCGCCAACCCGGTAACTGATGTTTAATGAATAGTATGGCGGTGGGCTGATTCCGCCGGAGCGGGAAAACACGGCATGATCCACCAGGGCAGGATCAAACAGCGAGGGAGGGAAGCGGTATAGTTCCGGTTTTGATTCTGGAGCAGCCAGGGGGACTTATCCTTAAAATTCCAGGGTAAGATGATGGGTCAGAAGATACATGTCTTCCGGATCGTTTGAGTTGTTATATTGTTGGATATTGCCATAATTAAGATAACCGAAACGTACTTCATAAATCAGGTTGTCAAAAATTGTGTAAGAAGCTCCGACATCAACTTCCATTCCATAGTTATTTTTACTGTCGGTAGCGGACATGCCATAGGCCAGTCCTCCATGCAGATTAAAACGATTGCTTAAGGCCAGGTCTGAATGGAGGATAATGGCATGAATACCATCTTTTTTAATCCGGTCGGCTGTTTCGCTTGAATCAGTCTGCATTAATCCGTAGGAATTGTTAAGGATGTAAGCTGGAGATTGTTGCGGATTCAAGAGGTTGAAAGTGCCGTCATTTGAGGAGGCATAATAGTACATGAACCCGGTCTGTAAATTTTCAGAAGTCTGCCCCGCGTCAAATTTAAAAGTAATCCCTTCAGCACTGTTTTTGTCAGGTTGGTCGGTTTCAGCAAGATCCCAGGTAAATTCAGAGGATACATAGAATTGCCCCAGTTGATACTCACCATTGAATTCCAGCCGTTGACTATTCCGGGGAAGAAAAAAATTATTACCGGGAGCCAGAAAACTGTTGCCGTAAAATTCAGAAATTCTTTTTGTTCGAGCTCTGGTATAAGAAAAGGAAAAGTGTTTATTATGATCAGGAATGACCAGAGAAACTTTATAAAAATTAGGGGGTGAAAACAGGCTGCGTGACAAATTCCTGTTGACCGGAGTCTGAAGCAGATTGGGAACAAAAATAAGCTGGTCAGCCCGCTGGAAATAAATAGTAGAGGATTCGGGCATAATATGATCCGGCAAACCGGCAGCTTCGACCGGGAGCGCAGGAACGGCAAGCGCCCCACACAGGGCGATTGTTGAAAAATATTTTTTTATCCTGTATTTTGTCATCCCTGTTTTTGCCCGGAAACATAAAAATCAAATCCACTGAAACAGCGGAAAGAATCAGATACTGAGAAGTCTTGTGCCATATTAAAAAAGAGTCCTGAAAAAGATCTACTGAAAGCCTTTTCCCTTTTAGCGTGGAAGTTTATTATATTATAGTGTACTTTTCAGGCTGTTTGTCAAGTGTTTTCTCCATTAGATTATAAGGAAAACTAACTGATTTTAACAATAAATCGTAATTTCAACAGGTTGATAGTTTTAATATAACATATTAAAATTATTTAATAAATTAATGAAATTACTTAAATGTTCGGGTTGGGTAAAAGCTACCCTTCTCTATCCCTTTAAATGTTCGGATAGTGCCCCGGATTTGTTCGTTTCGGCGTGTTCACTATAGTATACTATG
>JANTFJ010000311.1 GCA_024763495.1 Desulfobulbaceae bacterium
TTCGCCGCCCTGATGGCCTCCCATTCCATCGGCGACCACAAAGAATTTTCTTTCAGCCAGAATGCAGAAGTTGTCTTCATTATTTTTGCGAACCATCCCGGTATCGGTTCTGCCAAAACATGAAATTTCGTTCTGATAGAGCCCAAAAAATTTTTTAATAAAATTAAACATAATATTCCTGTGAAATTTTTCCAGGCAGAATAATATTAATCAGCCCCCGACAGCGCTTAATAAAGTACACCCAGGCGACTGGGAGGCTGTCCGAGAATGCCCTTGCTGCGGAGGAGTCTCGCGCCTCGCTCACCTGCTCAACTCTGTTTTGTAGTTACCTTCTGACAAGACATAAGGATCAAAAAACAATCAGGAAAAATCCAATTCATAAATGATCATCCAGAGAACAATTGCCCCATCCTGTCTGCCTGCCAGGAAAGTGTGGGGACGGGGCCCACGGGACAGGCAGGTAACCCCGCCTCCCCGACCGTCAAGAGTAATATCCTGTTCCTCGGTTTTTAAATCCCATACTTTAATTATATCATTTTCTGATGCTGAAATCAGGGTATGCCCTTCATCAACAAGTAGAACATCGGTAATATCGGCACTATGAGCCTGAAAAGAATGTTTACATAAGCCGGTCAACTGATCCCACACCCTGACCATCCTGTCCAAACCGCAGGAAGCAAACTTTCTGCCGTCAGCAGTGGCCGAAAGTGACCGCACAGGCATAACATGGGCATCGATTGAGCGGCTAAAATTTTTTGAGCCTTCCATCCATAGCCTGATCACCCCATCTTCACTGCCGCTTACCATATCAAGTCTGCTGTTAAGGATCAGCAAAGTGTTTATGCGGCCTCCTGCCCGACAGGTAAGTTCTTTATTCCTTTTATTAACCAGGTCAAAAATTTTAATTGTCCCGCCTTTGTTGCCGGCGGCCAGCCTTTTACTATCTGGAGAAAAGGTCAGGCTGGTAACCGGTTCCCCTTTTTCCCGCAGAACCCTTTGTTTGCCAGTCAGCGGTGAATAGATAATAACAGAGCCGTTTTCCAGGCCGACTGCCAACTGGTTACCATTAGGATCTGTTGCCAGGGAGAAAATATTGACGGAAGTTCTGGCCAGCAGTTTTACCTTTTTTCGAGTTCCAAGCTGTCGGAGTAAGATTTGATTGTCAGGGCCGATTGAGACAATTTGTCTGCTGACCGGCAGATAGTCCAGCAGTAAAACCGGCCGGCCAAAACCAGGATGAGTAAATATCCGCTGACCGGCTATGGCCTTTACTTTTCGGCCTTTCTCCAGCAGACGTTCGTAGGTTTTGTTAAAGGTCTTATCCTTGGTGAAGTGATTGTGCTTCCACGATTTTATTAATGTTTCGTGACAGTCGGCAAATTTGTTGTTTTGAAGTAAATCAAGAACATTTTGCTGGACGGACTGGAATAACTGACCCTGTTGGAAAATTTCCATGGGAGATTTCGGGACGCAGAGCAGGAGCTGGGGGGGAATATTTCTGCTTTTTTTATTTTTTTTGTCAGTTATATAATGTGTTACCTCTGTTTCCAGTACGTCAAGCAGTTTATTGTCGGGCAGTCTTTTTTGGGTTGCCTCAATCAGGCTCTGAATCAGTTCAGCTTTTTCCCTCGTTGTCCGCCATTTAAGGATAATGAAGTTGCTGATTGCTTCAGGCAGGAGATCGTTAATGTCGAGGGCGCGGTTAATCAGTGCCCTGGCCTGTTTTATCTTGCCTAGTTCAGCCAGGGAAACAGCCCGGTTATTGAAGCTTTCCGCCTGGAGATCAAAATGAGGCATTATAGCATAGGGCGAGGCAACATGGTAAAGCTCCTGGTGTACTTCATTTAAGGCAGACCGCAGTTCGGCAAAATCAGCATAACGATCTTTTTTGTCATAGGCCACTGATTTGTTCAGCAGCTCTTTAAGTGATTTGGGCAGGACAATTTTTGGATCAGTCGGGGTTGGGTCAAGTTCACCGCCGACTGAATTTTTCAGATATGGCCTCTTGTGACAGAACATCAGCCACAAACAGACACCAAAGGAAAAAATGTCTGACCGGAAGTCAACATCATGGGTGCTGCGCAGTTGTTCAGGAGAAGCGTATTTAGGAGTGCCGCGGAAGCCTACCGTATCATTTTCACCAATCTTTTTATTGACAGTGCCGGTATCTTTTTCTTTGTCATCCAGGCTGCGGATAATGCCGAAATCAGTGATTTTCAGGATGCCTGTTTTGCTGATTAGAATATTCTGCGGCTTGATATCACGATGAATTATTCCCTTTGAATGGGTGTACTCCATACCGTTACAGAATTGTACAGCCAGTGAAAGGGCGGTACGAAAATCACGGCATCTTCCAGCCCTTATCCACTCATCCAGGGTGCCGCCATTAACGAACTCAATGAACAGGTAAGGAACCTTGTTGATGTTTCGAACATAATAACATGTGGCTATGTTGGGATGGAGTCCCAGTTTGATCCAGCCATTTGCCTCGGCCAGGATGCGTTTTATTCCTTCCTGGTCGGCAAGCACCTCGGGCCGGGGGGCCTTGATTGCCATTTTGATTTTCCAGCCCAGATGCTCGGAAATATAAACCTTGCCCATGGCCCCGGAAAAGACTGCTTCCACCTTGTATCGGTCATTGATAATATCGCCGGGTTGCCAGTCGATCACCTGGGGAGAGGTGTCCTGTGAACCCCTGAGCGTAATGGTCTTCTCTTCCGCTCTGGGGGACGATTGCGCCGGTTTTTTTTTGCTCTTTGGCGGCCCTTTGTTAAAGAATATGCTCAGCATGGCTTGGTCAGCAGGGATATTCGTTATTCAAAACGAATCTGGTGATTTTTAATTTCAATAATATCGCCCTTGTTTAATAATTTTTCTTCAGTTATTTTTTGATTGTTTAATTTTGTCCCTACCCAGCTTTTCTGGGGAACAATGAAATTTTTGTTTTCCCGGTTGATAATATAGCATTGAGCCCCGGCTATAAACCAGCCTTTTACCACCAGGTCGCAATTGCTGTCCTTGCCGATTTTTATTGAACTGCGGCCGGTGAGGGCAATGGTTCGGGGCTTACCGCTGCCGCTTATCACGCTGAGAGCGTGGGTGTTTGCCTGTGCCGTCTGGTGGGCTGTCTGTTTTTTCTGGGTGACGAAGACTGTTTCTTCATCCATGTCGAGATCTATGGCGCTGCTCTGTGAAACTGCTTCGCGCTGGGCAAAAATTCCAGCCGGCATTAACCTGAATTTTCCTATCTGGATAATGTCGTCTTCTTTCAGCATTGTCCGTTCAGTTATTTTTTTGCCATTTACAAAAGTTCCGTTCAGGCTGCCGAGATCCTCGATGAAATAATTTTTGTCAGCCAGTTCAAAAGCTGTATGATGGCGGGATACTGCGGTGTTGTCGATTACTACATCCGCATCGCTTCCCCTGCCGATGGTTAATTTTTCCCCGGCAGTAATATTGAAATTTTTTATGATTTTGTTATTCAGGGTCAGGGTCCATTCCGGCATGGTATTCTCCTTTTATGGTAACTACTCACGGGGTAAGCGCCTAATGTTTGTAAACCTCAGTATTTGTAACCGCTCGGAGTCTCCCTCCGGTCGCTTACCTGCAGGGTGCCGGAGATTTTCGTGATCAGACTGGCGCAGCATACTGGTGCTATGTAAGACAGGCTGATCGCGGAAATATACGGTGCCCTGTGAGCAGTTACTTTTTATGGTAACTCAACTTTCTGACTTGTTGTTTTGTTAATTTTTTCTATAAATTATACAATTTGCAGCATAGATATATCGTCATTCCGGCATGTCTTTAGCCGGAATCCAGGGATCATCGGCTAACTTTATGGATCGGA
>JANTFJ010000312.1 GCA_024763495.1 Desulfobulbaceae bacterium
TTTCCTCTGGAATCACTGTCCGGATTGGAATGGAATCACTGTCCGCTTTCCTCTGGAATCACTGTCCGGATTGGAATGGAATCACTGTCCGCTTTCCCGTGGAATGGGTGTCCGGATTGCTCTGGAATACTCATTATATAAGGTAGTTATATTCTAACTGCGCGAAACATACATTAGCCCTTAAAAATAATATGGAAATCCTGGCAGAAAAATTCCGCATTAGACCTTCAATCATTACCCCCCAAAACCTATATATCAACAAGTTGAATCAACTCATCTTTTAACGCTACAAATCAACTCTTGCTATTCGCACCATATTCGCATAGAATAAAGTTCTTAAGTAATGCGTCACGCAAGACCCAATGGAGAGTTCTCATGGCTATTAGCATAACAGAAGATATCCGCTCAATTACTGACCTTAAGCGCAACACTACTGCCGTACTTAAACAAATTCATACAACTAAACGTCCAGTTGTCCTGACTGTTAACGGTAAAGCAGAAGCGGTTATAGTTGACGCCAAGGAATATGAAAAAATTACAAATGCTTTTAATTTACTTAAATTGTTAACTCCTGCAGAGGAGGACATAAAAGAAGGCCGTTACACCGAGGCAAAAAATTTCTTCAAGGAGTTTAAAAGTGCCAAAGAAATTTCAAGTTAACCTCGCTCGGAATGCTCAAAATGACCTCGAACATATTTTCTTTTACATAGCCTCTGACAGTATAAATAAAGCAAAAAAAATCGTACTGGAACTTGAAGAAAAAATATATAGCCTGGATACTCTGCCAGAACGATGTCCTTTAATCCCTGAAAATATATTTTTTGGGACTAGTTACAGACATCTAATACACAAAAAATACAGAGTCATATACAAAATTGATAATAATTCTGTATATATCCTGAGGATAATACACGTATCAAAGTTACTTGAACTATGACACGGGGCTATCGATGACCGTCCCTCCCACACCACCAAGCATACGGATCGCGTACTAAGGCAGTTCGGCTGATCAAGGCAGAATCCAGCCCCTGGAGATAATCTGAACAAGTGTTAAGTTCACCATCCCCAGATCGTTTACAATGAGGAGTAATGCCAGATAAACATAACATTTTTCTTCAGCGGACTCGTTTTACTCGGTGGCTGAGAAATACGTTCGCTTTACATAAAAACTAACTCAACTTGCCAAGGATAGATATATAATTGTAATATCGTAGTTATTTGTTGCAGAGCATGGCAACATTTTATCAAATGTACTACTGAAACTTGCAGTAAAATGCAAAAAAATATCATTCCGCCAAAAGTGACAAAACGGCTCTGCTTTGCTACTTTTGATTTTAAAATAAATAGTTACACAACCCGGAAAGTTGAGATAGAAATACTATCAACATAATAAAAGGAGATTTGAAGATGAAAAAGTTCATGCCTCAGCTAATATTGGTTGCCTTGATTTTTTCCGTACATATTTGTCATGCCAAAGACCCTAAGGAATTTACGGAAGATTTTCTCAAAATGGTTCAAGCCGGTAAAATATCTAAGGCTTATGACCAACTTTTTGTTGGTTCTCAGATCCCGTCACAAAAACCCCAAGCAGTCGATATGCTAAAACGTCAAACAACAAGTGGACTTCCCTTGTATGGTCGCATTCTGGGTTTCGAAAAGATAAGAGAAGAAAGAATCTGCGAATCAATTATACGGCTGGTGTATGTACTAAAATCAGAACTGGCTCCAACTGTATGGGAGTTTTATTTTTACAGGCCGAACGACAACTGGTTTCTTGCTAATGTAATATTTAACGATCAATTTCAGGGGTTGTATAAAATTGAATAGATCGGGCAAAAAAACCGTTGCTGGATGGGCAAAAATCATGATTATAGGTAACTGCTCACCCGGCACCGCAAGTTTCCGCGTCCAGCCCGGCTTACGTATGACATATAAGCGGCACTGGACTGGCCACGAAAATTTACGGGACCATATAAATAGTTACAATTAGGGGGTTGCGACGTTCCGGCGCTTATCCCACAGTAGTTACAAAAAAAGATAACAAGGCTAATTCTGCGTAACCGTTCACCAAGGAGTAAATTTTAGCAACATTTAAGTCTCTAAGCGTTTATCTGTGCCTGCGCAGCATACTGGTGCTATTCAAGCAGGCTCAAATGGGCAAAGAGGTAAGCGTAGACTCCGTGAGGTGCTGGTGAACGCTTACTTCACACAGAACTAGTTGATTATATATGAATAATCAGTGCCGGAAAAGGTAAGCGCTCCATGAACACCACCCTGCACCCGTTTAAACGCCGCGATATACCTGATGTATATCGCGAGCGTTGAAACGGGTACATGGCGGCATCCCTGAAACGCTTACAGGCCGTGCCTTCTCAAAAGTCAAGGTGTGGTTTATTGATCGCTATCCGGAAAAGTGACAAAAACGAGAAGTCATTGCAGTTATTCTGTTCCAGAGAAACCTTGACCTCCGTGAGGATGGAATCATTGGTCGAAATACCTGGTGGCTCTATGAACTTGATCATCCGTAATCAGAGCATGAATTTTTCCCTGGTGGGGTGAAATGACAAGCTGTCTGCTTGTTGCCCAAAAAAGCATGTCGCTGCAACGGCAGATAACGAAAGGAGAAAAATAAATGAGTGAACAATCCTCAGTAGTGCCAGTAAAAGTAGAAGCAGGGGCTGAGGCAGGAAGAGACCCATTAAAAATTATGATTGAAATAGCTAAAGATAATGATCTGTCTGCTGAAGACAAATCAGCGTTAATTTCATATGCCCAAACACGCTTCAAAAACAGGAGACGAATGGCATATATTGCGCTCTATGCGTTAATTGCATCACTCGGTTTGATATTTGTTGCTGCATTTATCGACGGATTCAGTACATGTCAAGCAGATAAAACCTGCAAGGGAATACTTGAGTCTATAAAAAACAATCAATCACTAATAGCTTGGATTGAAGGTTTTTTAACCGCCATAGTTGCTGCATATTATGGTGTGTCTGCCTGGCGTCCCGCGAGTTAGAGCATAATCTGGCGATCAATAAAGTACACCCTGGCAACGACAACCCCATCACAGTAAGGGGCTCAGAGACACTGCCATGTCCGTGCTCCACGCCCTGCTATAATCCACGGTATATTGCAGGGTTGAAGCGCGTCCATGATGGTGTTCACGAAGCGCTTACAGTTTCAGGCTAACACAACAATTCGCTTGAGAGGACGGATGTAATCGCACTGTCGATAACATCCAGTTGAAAAAGTACGCAAAAAGCTGCCATTTCTTAAAGGAAGTTGCCTGGAATAATTTTTCAAAAAAAGTAACTATTCAGGTAGGGGCGAAAAAATGCCACAACCACTGTTCTGTAACTATTCAGAAGTAAGCGAACGAAGTGAGACTCCGTACTCCAGGCTACCGCTGCTTTCTGCGTGTAACTGTCGGCAATAACAAGATACGGATTTGCTGAACACTTGCGGCTTATTGCTATTATTTGTTTGACTTTCCGGACATAATCATCTTATGATCTTAAAATAATTATATAAATTAATATGTAACTCTTCAGGTAGAGGCAAAAAACCGTCATAACTCCTGCCCTGTAACTGTTGAGATCATATGTGCTTTAGGCGCTTAAAGCCATTGTCTAAACAATTTTTTGTTTTGATTTTTGGTAACTTCTCCATATGTGGTGGCACCCAAACCATAGGTCTGCTAAAATTTGGACAATTTATATCACGTCATTCCGGCATGTAGTTGGCTGGAGGTAAGCGAGGAACGAGACTCCGATCCAGAAAGCTGCTAAATATCTATAGATTCCGGCCAACTACATGCCGGAATGACGAAGTGAGTGTCAAAT
>JANTFJ010000313.1 GCA_024763495.1 Desulfobulbaceae bacterium
CGCGAGCGTTGAAACGGGCACATGGCGGCATCCCTGAAACGCTTACAGGCCGTGCCTTCTCAAAAGTCAAGGTGTGGTTTATTGATCGCTATCTATTCCTCAATCGGCAACGCGGTCAATGGATCCAGAATTATTGTCCGGCTCCGGCCTGCCAGAGAAATTGTTATGGTGGCCGGGGTGGCATAGCCCTGGGGTGAAAAATTTATCTCCTCCGGTTTCAAGGTAATCACGGTATCCTCATCAATCTCAAGAATCCTCTCCTCCTCCAGGCCGCCGTGGAGTCGAAATATCCGGCTTTCATCGCCCGGGGTCAGTTTAATATCCTTGCCGGAACTTATTGCCTGCAGTCGAATATAACGCAGATTTGCCTTAAGATTGCTGAGCTGATGCTGAAATGAAAGATTATCGAGAAAACGGCCTACTGCCGGGGCTGCTACCCCGGCCATTACTCCGAGAATAATCAGCACAGTAAGCAGTTCAAACAGGGAAAAACCATTTCCCCGGCCTGAATTGTCCCCCCTCCTGTCCCTTGTCATCCGACCTCTGTTATCCGGCAATATAACTACTCATACATTAAAACTCATAACCGTGAAAACACCGAACTGTAACTGGTTACATGGTGCCGGAGATTTTCATCATCAGACCGGTGCCGCCATAGTCATACGTAAACCGGGTTGATGGCGAAAAGAGGTAAGCACCCTTAAAAAAACAGGGCATAAACCCCGACTCCGTTCGGTGCCCTGTGAGCAGTTACCCGGCAATATCATTAATACTCATAATAACCGTCAGCATGGAGACGACCACATAGCCGGCGACCAGGGCGATAAAAAGGATAAGCGCCGGTTCAATCATGGCAATCAGCCTTTTTATCCGCGTCCGGAGTTCAATTTCAAAATGCTCGGCAATCTGGCCGCAGACATCCCCAACCCGCCCCGATTCTTCTCCAATGGAAAGAAGGTCAACAGCCAGATCCGGCAATAAGCCCTCGGCCTTTAACTTCCGCCCAACCTGCTGCCCCTCTTTCAACGCCTCGGTGGCCCGGTTCAGGGCCCTGCGATACTCACTGTTAACAGCTACTCCGCTGGTAATCCGCAGGGCCGTGGCCAGGTGAACTCCATTATTTACCAGGACTTCCAGGGTGCGAAAAATTCTGGTTGTTTCCAGATCCCTGGTAAAGCCGGCCAGCAGGGGCAGCCTGATAACCAGATGATCGTATCTCTGCTGTCCATTCTCAGTTTTTAAATACTTATATAAAACAACAGGAGGCCCGATCAACAGCAGCAGAGCCAGCAGGTAATGACTGGTAACAAAATGGGCCACAGCCATCATAAATTTCACATTAACCGGCAAATCATGCCCCATACCGGAAAAAAGAATCTCAAAACGGGGTAAAATAGCGGTAACCAGAATTATAATAGCCGTGAGGCCCACGACCAGGAGGATAAGAGGATAAATCGAGGCTGAAATAATAAACTGCTTTAATTCCTGAAAGGTCGCCTGATAGGCGGAAATCCTGGAGAGCATGGCCGGCAGGATACCGCCTTCTTCACCAGCCCTGACAACATTAACATACATTGATGAAAAAACCGGCTGCTCAGCCAGCGCCTGAGAAAAAGATTTACCCTCTTTGAGCTTCTGTTCTATCTCCCCGGTAAAGTGGCGGAATACCGGTTTATGGCTCTGGGCTTTCATAATCCGCAGGGAAGCATCCAGAGAAAGCCCGGCATTAAGAAGCAGGGTGAGCTGCTTAGTGAAGAATTCTACATCAGCCCTTGTCACCTGTTTGGCACGAAACTTATCCCGCCAACCACCTAAAGAAAAGGCCGAGGTTCCGGCCTGTTTATGTTTTTTTATCTCCAGGGGACGTAACCCCTGCTGCAACAGGCGGTGGGCTACGACATTCCTGTCAACTTCATCCATAATCCCGGCCAGGGACTCATTATTGCCGTTTAAGGCAGTATAATCATAAAGAGCCATTCCTTACTCCACGGCATACCCGGACTACCTCCGACAAGGTGGTTACTCCCTGCTTAATCTTATTAAGTCCGTCAACAAACATGGTTTTAAAGCCATCGGCATCGGCAATTTTCTCCAGATCTTCCTGGGCAACTCCCCTGGCAATCCCCCGGGACAGCTTATCACTCATGGGCAGCAGTTCATAAATACCCACCCGGCCCAGATAACCGGTGCCGGAACAGTTTTTACAGCCCCTGCCGATGAACATTTCAAAATCTCCCCCCTCCGGGACATAACCTAAATGTTCAGAAATCAGCCCTTTGCTTTCCCTGCACTGAGGACAGATGGAACGAACCAGGCGCTGGGCCATAATGCCCCGCAGCGAAGAAGCAATAAGAAATCTTTCAACTCCGATATCAACCATTCGGGTTATAGCGGAAATTGCGTCATTGGTATGCAGGGTGGAAAAAACAAGATGTCCGGTTAAAGATGACTGAACCGCGATTTCAGCTGTATCAAAATCACGAATCTCACCAACCATGATCACATCAGGATCCTGCCGGACAATAGAACGTAATCCCTTGGCAAAGGTAAGGCCGATGTCAGGACGTACCTGAATCTGGTTAATCCCGTGTAACTGGTATTCCACTGGATCTTCGAGAGTAATGATCTTGTTACTGCCGGAATTTATCCGGTTCATGGCACAGTACAAGGTCGTTGTTTTACCGCTGCCGGTGGGCCCGGTAACCAAAATTATTCCATTGGCCACGGTAATAAGCCGACGAAATACCTTTTCCACCTCCGGCGGCATACCAAGATGGCTCATGTCAAGAATAATACTGCCCTTTTCAAGGATACGAATAACTACACCCTCACCGTAAATAGTCGGCATGGTTGAAACCCGTAAATCAACTTCCCGCCCGCTGATCCGCATGGAAATCTTGCCATCCTGGGGAATACGCCGTTCAGCAATATCCAGTCCGGCCAGCAATTTCGTCCGGGAAATGATCGCGGCCTGCATGGAAACCGGGGGTATTTCATAATCCTGCAGAATCCCATCAACCCGAAAACGGATCAACTGTCCTTCTTCCAGGGACTCGATATGAATATCACTGGCCCTGCGGTTAAGAGCTGTGTCGATTAAGGTATTGACATACTTGATTACCGGAGCTTCAGAGGCCATATCCTTCAAGCGGTCGACATCAGCTTCATCAATCAGCAGGTCATCAGACTCGGAACTTTCCTGCCCGAGATCATAGTGCTCTTTCATAATTGCCTGCAGAACAGATTCCGGGCAGAGCTGGACAGTAACCGGTTCCGGGAACAAAAGTTCAACCGCGGAAAAAATATCGCCGTCTTTGACATTATTCAGCAAGAGAATTATCCGGTTGTCCCGCCTGATCAGGGCAAAGGGATGTTCCCGGTGAAAAATGGGGGAAATATCCAGGGAAAGGAATGTATCATCAGGACGGGGTTCATACAGTTCAAGAGAAAGCTGTTCCGCCAGGCCGACCAGGAAATCTTCTTCACTGATAAAACCAAGGGAAATAAGTATTTCTCCCAACCCCTGAGGCACGTTCTCAAGATGGGACAAGGCTCTTTCCAGCTGGCCGGGCTGAAGTCTGCCCGTGCGAACCAGCAATTCGCCGATTTTTTCTTTTTTCTTAAAAACAACGGAATTCATAAAAAAAAAATACTAAAAATTTACCCAGATAGCGAGTTTTTTCTCATTTTGTAACTATTCAGGTAGGGGCAAACACTGTCCAAGCCACCGACCTGTAACTGTTCAGAGGTAAGCGAACGTAGTGAGACTCCGTGTGCTTTAGCTGTGCGTGATAAGGCTGGCACCCATACTACGGGCATAA
>JANTFJ010000314.1 GCA_024763495.1 Desulfobulbaceae bacterium
CGGAAGCGCCATGTCCTGGGCAGCCTGCCTGCTTTGCCGGCTATTTTTGGCTTGACTATTGCCAATCTGGCCTTGGAAAAATTAACAGGCAATACCGTTTAAACAAAAAAAGGCGTTGGAAGTTCAACGCCTTTTGGGGAGGTTATACTCGGAAGGTTGTCCGAGAGTGGACATTCTCGGATAACCTTCTCGGTGTCCTGTAAGCAGAGTTAGGCCATTTCTTTATTGCCGGCAACCAGGATATCTACCACAGAAGGGTCAGCCAGGGTAGAAGTATCACCGAAATCACTCTGGCCCGCGGCAATTTTGCGGAGAATACGACGCATAATTTTACCACTTCTGGTTTTAGGCAGGCCATCGGAAAACTGGATAAACTCAGGTACGGCAATAGGTCCGATTTCCTTGCGGACATGAAGTTTCAGTTCTTTTTCCAGATCATCACTGATCTCGACTCCGGACTTTAAGGAAACATAGGCATAAATAGTTTGCCCCTTGATTGGATGAGGTGCGCCGACCACAGCAGCTTCAGCAACTGCCTCATGGGCAACCAGGGCGGATTCAATTTCTGCTGTGCCCAGCCGATGCCCGGAAACATTGATAACGTCATCAAGGCGACCCATAATCCAGAAATAACCATCTTCATCCTGACGGGCGCCGTCTTCCGGATCGTAAATTCCGGGATAGCGGTCAAAGTAGGTTTTCTTGAAACGTTCAGGGTCACCAAATACCCCACGCAACATTCCGGGCCATGGTTTTCTTATAACCAGATGACCACCTTCATTTCTCGCAGCCTCTTCACCCTCTTCATTATAAATTGTTACATCAATACCGGGCAATGGAAATGTGGCGGAGCCTGGTTTCAATGGAGTAGCAAAGGGCAGAGGACTAATCATGATGCCGCCGGTCTCGGTCTGCCACCAGGTATCGACAATAGGCAGTTTTGAACCGCCTATTTTGTCGTGATACCACATCCAGGCCTCGGGGTTAATCGGTTCACCGACTGAACCAAGCAGGCGCAGGGAAGAGAGATCATATTTCTGGGTCCATTTCGTGCCTTCCCGCATCAGAGCCCGGATCACGGTGGGTGCGGTATAGAAAATATTAACCTTGAATTTTTCGACAATCTGCCAGAAACGATCCGGAGCCGGATAGGAGGGAACGCCTTCAAACATCAGGGATGTCGCACCCAGGGCCAGGGGGCCGTAGAGAATATAGGTATGGCCGGTTATCCAGCCGATATCAGCGGTACACCAGTAGACATCCTCATCTTTGACGTCAAAAACCCATTGGGTAGTATGGGCGGCATAGGTAAGGTAACCGCCGGTGGTATGCACCACGCCTTTTGGTTTGCCGGTACTGCCGCTGGTATAGAGAATAAACAGGGTATCCTCGGCATCCATGCTCTCGGGCGGACAGTCATCAGTTATGTCATCTGCCTTAACCGCATCATCCCACCAGAGATCACGGCCTTCCTGCATAGTAACCTCATTGCCGCCCCGTTTAACGATAAAACAGTTCTTGATGGAATCACATTCCTGGATAGCTGTGTCTGCGTTGGGTTTTAAGGGAATGGTTTTCCCGGCCCTGATAACCGCGTCCGCCGTGATCAGCACCTTGGCCTCACAATCCTGTACCCGGCTTTTCAGGCTCTGGGCACTGAAACCGGCAAAGACAACGGAATGCATGGCACCGATGCGGGCACAGGCGAGTAGCGAAATAGCCAGTTCCGGAATCATGGGCAGATAAATTGACACCCGATCGCCTTTGTGTACCCCATATTTTTTCAGCACATTAGCGAAACGGCAGACTTCGCGATGAAGCATCTGGTAGGTATAAACCTTTACATCCTCATCCGGCTCTCCCTGCCAGATTAATGCCGCCTTGTTGCGACGGCCATTGGTAAGGTGGCGATCCAGACAGTTATAAGACACATTCAGCTTACCGCCGTCAAACCATTTAATTTCCGGTTTATACAGGTCTGCGTCAAGGACTTTATCCCATTTTTTGTCCCAGCTGATAAGTTCCTCGGCCCGATTCCCCCAAAAACCTTCCGGATCTTCCATGGAGTGTTTATATTGGGCTTTATACTCGTCCATATTTTTAACATAGGCCGTAGACTGACCAGCTGCTGGTGGTTCAAAGAGCCGTCCTTCTTTCATCAGGCTTTCGATTTTTTTTTCTTCAGTACTCATATTGCCTCCTGAATATGTTTAAAATCAATCCCTTACGGATGTTTATAAATAAAAATATCTTCCAGTAATTTTTAGCCAGTAAAATTACCTATATGATTAACACATCTTGATAACCAAAGGTGGAAGCGAGGTCAAGAGAAAAATGCGCTCATATTTTTTTTATTGGACTTTTGTCAAGCTTGCGGTCTAAAATTAAAGGCAGCTTCGTAAGCGCTTCATGAACATCACCCCGCACGCGCTTCACCCCTGCATACCGATGTATTATCGCGGGGCGTGGAGCACATACATGGCGGCATCCCTGAACTTCTTACATTAAAAATTGAAAAACCCGCTGATGGTCTCGAAATTATGGTTTAAGAAATGTCTGCCGTTTGTTCTGCTGTTTTTAAGTATTATTGTCCTGGGAGGATACCGGGGCAGATATGAGCCTGTCCGGCCACCCGGTTTGCCGGTTTTATTTGACCAACTGCAAACCGCGCCGCTGGTCAAGGCCGTTAATGCCAGCCTGGCTTATTATCAGGCCCTGCCGCGGGAACAGCAGTTCAGGATTTGTGGAACCATGTTGTCGGCGGCAGAGCAGATTGAGTCCTTAAAGCTTTTTCGGGACATTACAGAACAGGCGGCAGGCCCGGCTGATTTCTGGCAGCAGGTAACAGCTCAATTTTCTTTCTGCCGGGAGCCGGCTGCTGGAGAAATGTTGATTACCGGTTATTTTGAGCCGGTTTTTCCCGGCTCCCTGAAAAAAAAGGAGCCATATATCTATCCGCTTTACGGCCTGCCGCCGGATCTTGACAAGCGGAAAAATAACTCGCCTTACTGGACCAGGGCTGAAATTGAAAAAAATGATTATCTGGCCGGGAGTGAACTTGTTTACCTGGCCGACCCTTTATCGGCCTTTCTCCTCCATGTTCAAGGTTCCGGCAAGGTCAGGCTGCCGGACGGCTCTGTTCGCCTTCTCCGTTACGCCGGCAATAATGGCCGGCCTTACCGGAGTATTGGCAAATTATTGATTGACCAGGGAAAATTGTCCCGGGAAGCGGTTGATCTGCCGGCAATAACTGCTTATCTGCAAAATCATCCCCAGGAAATTGAAGAGATCCTGCATTATAATCAACGATTTATTTTTTTTCGGATGATGCCGAAAGAGGCGGCGGACGATTCCTCTCCGCCCGGCAGCATGGGGCAGCCCCTGACTCCTGGTTACTCTATCGCTCTTGACCAGGATTGTTTTGCTACCGGAACACCTGCCCTGCTGGTTACTGAACAACCCATATTTAACGAAAAAGGCGTGGTGACAGGCTGGCAGCCTCTTTGCCGTTTTGTTTTTAATCAGGACAGCGGTTCCGCCATTAAAGGAAAAACCCGGGCTGATCTATTTCTCGGCAGCGGGCCTGAGGCGGCAGCAGCTGCGGGAATAATGAAACAACCAGGCAAACTTTATTTTTTATACAGGAGAAAAAATGAAACAACCGGAGATTGATTACTGGATTGCGACAATGCTGGAAAGCTATGACAATGTCTCTGATCTGAATATCACCGTGGGTAAGCCCCTGCAGGTTGAGTCATCAGGGCAGCTGATGCCGGTCACGGTAAGCCCGGGAATTAAGGATCTTACCCC
>JANTFJ010000315.1 GCA_024763495.1 Desulfobulbaceae bacterium
TTTAGCAGACCTACGGTTGGGTGCCACCACCACATATGGAGAAGTTACCAAAAATCAAAACAAAAAATTGTTTAGACAATGGTCGTAAGCGCCTAATTAAGATCTTTAAAATCATTCATCCGAGCCCATCGCGCCACTTCCCGTTGATACCTTCCTTCCCATCCATGTTTTTTCAAAATCCGGCCGTAAAAAACCTTCATTACCGGCCTGAAAAGAAAACGCCAGATAGCTGTCCAGCCCTTTCCCTGGTTCCTGGCATTGCCTGACGGCTCCCACCAGCCCAGAACCTTTTGCCGATGATACCAGAAAAAATACTGGAGCCGGGCGGAATCAAGATGTTTAGTCTTGACATTGGCCCAGAGGCCGCTGTATTTCTGATAATCAGTCTTGTTGGTTACCAGGCCCTCGTTTAAAAGATTTTCTCTCATTCCGGTCTTGGGATAAGGAGTCAGGATCTGGCAATAAGCCGCGTCTGCATTAATTTTTTTTAGAAAAGCATAATTTTCAACAATAGACTGTTCATCATCTTCCGGGAAACCGAAAATCAGGCCGCCTATCACCATCATTCCATATTTATGACAATTTTCAATTGCCTTTTCGGAGGCGGTACTGATATCCCCTTTACCGGCAACAGTCAAATTTTTCTTTGAGACATTTTCAATACCGAGAAAGACCGAACGGAAACCAGCCTGGGCCATTATCTTAACCATTGCCTCATTTTTTGCCATTGAAATACAGTCCGCCTGGACAACCAGGTTTAGATTTTTATATTTTCGGGCAATAATCGCCTCGCATAGTTCAATGACCCTGGCCGGATTAAGCACCATGTTATCGTCAACAATAAAGACCCAGTTGGTTTTTCGTTTGTAATAGATATCATCCAGGTCGGCCAGCACCCGCTCAATGGGAAATGTTCTGAATGTCCGGCCATACATATGTTTCATGCTGCAGAAATTACAGGTTCGGGTGCAGCCCCTGGAGGTTTCCAGAAGTTCAATCTTTGAATAGATAATATGGTATCCCCAGGTCAGCCTCCGTTTATCCCGGATGGGAAGTTTCAATTTACTTAAATCAACATTTCCGCCCCTGGGATTATGGACAAAATGCCCGTTTTGCTTATATGACAGAGAGGGAATGTCATCCAGCCTGTCTTTACCGGCCAGGGCGTTAACCAGGCGGCGGCAGACATCTTCGCCTTCACCTCGAACCATAAAATCGATCAATTCCGCTTCTGCGGTCGCGGCAATTTCTTCATTCATCAAGGTGGCATGATAGCCGCCAATAACAATTTTCACCTCCGGGAGGATATTTTTAACCAACCGGGCTATCTTAACGCAGGTTGCGTATTGCCAGGCCATGGCGGATAAACCGACCAGATCCGGCTTTATCCGTTTCAGGGTTCCGGTAAGATATTTTTTTATTGAACGGCGCTTGCGAATTAAATCAATAAGATAAACATCATGCTCTTCGTCAATATTTCCGCCGACGCTGGCAATGCCATGATTAGGCATGTGAACCGCTGTTTCGTGGATAATAATGGGTACCACATCGGGCATGGAAATTAAAATTACTTTCATGACAATGAAATCCTCATTATTTTGTCCCGACAAAAGACTGCCGAACAAGATTTTCCAGATCTGCTGCCGATAGCGGATTATTCAGATAATCAGGTTCGATGTCACCAATAAATTCAACTTTAATCTTATTACTGATTCCAGTGTTAAAAATAAATTTACCAGGGGGAAAAAGTTTATCACTGTTGCTGATTCGTAAAATATTTATCCGGGCACGACAAAGCCTGGCAATTTTAAAAGCCCCTTTATTAAAAGAACCTAAACTGCCGTCCCGGCTTCTTGTTCCTTCCGGGAAAATAAAAAGATTTCCTCCCTGGGCCAGGTAATCCTTCATGTTGTCAATATGCTCAATCAACAGATGGCCAAATTTTTCATCTGCGCTCGCGGGCAGATAACCTGATGTTTTTAAAAACCAGCCAAAAATCGGCATATAAAAAAAACTGGTTTTAACAATAGTTTTATGGCGGGCAAAGAGAGAGATCATAATCAGGGGATCCAGGTAGGACACATGATTACACACAATAATCGCGGATCTGATCTCTCCTGTTTTTTTATCCACCTGCCATGAATGTCGAGGGATAAGAATTCCGGCTATAACAAAAAAACCTTTATAAAATAAATGGTTCAGACGCTGAAAGGCAATTTCTTTATCGTCGCTGAACAGGTACGCAACCAGATAGAAAGGCAAAAAAAATACCACGAAGCCCAGGGTAAAATAGGCCCAGAGAATCAAGGTTATCATGAGATCAACAAAACGCGACCATAACTTGACCAAGGGTGAATTAATTCTCGATTTTGGCGCCATTCCTGATCAACAGGCAGGTATTTACCCCGCCGAAAGCAAAATTCTGGACAGCGGCTGTTTTAATGTCTGCCGATTTCAGTTCCCTGACATGACGAATCATGGCGCATCTTTCATCGACATTGTCCAGGTTTAAAGTAGGCGCAATGAACCCCTGTTCCATCATATATAAATTTAAAATAAGCTCTATAACGCCGCAGGATCCCATGGTGTGGCCCATATAACTCTTCAGGGCGATAACATCAGGAGAATCGCCATAAACATCCGCGATAGCCTGGGCTTCAATAACATCGCCCATTTTAGTGGCAGTGGCATGGGCGCTGATCAAGTCTACATCTGTCGGCTTCAGCCCGGCCTCGGCCAGGGCGGATTTAAGTGTGCTGGTAATTCCTGCAAGATTAGGCAGGATCAAGTCGCCGCCGTTATTATTACAGGCAAACCCGATTACTTCGGCTAGAATCGGTGCGCCTCGTTTCCTGGCTGCTTCATATTCCTCCAGCAGGACAGCTCCGGCCCCTTCCCCGACCACCAGGCCATCCCGCTTTGTGTCAAAGGGCCGGGGAGTAGATTCAGGGGTGTCGTTATAAGCGGTTGAACAGGCCAGCAGATTATCAAATACGGCAACTGTTGTAGTATCATATTCATCCGCGCCGCCGCAGATCATGGCATCCTGCATCCCGTACTTAACCGCTTCATAGCCGAAACCGATTGATTGACTGCTGGTGGTACAGGCAGTTGACGAGGCAATAACCCGACCGGTAATCCCGAACATTCTGGTAATATTAACCGCGGTGGTATGTACCATTGATTTAAGATAATCAACCGCGCCGATAGAAGAAAATTCTGATTTTAAATTACTGAAAAATGTTTTGTAGATATCGCGCTGAACCGTGGGACTGCCATGGGTTGAACTGAAGGCAACCCCTAAACGGCCTGAAGAAATAAAATCCGGGGGCAGGTTGGCCCGGGTTAAAATTTCCTTTGCCACCTGGCAGGCGTAAAATGCCACCGGCCCCATTGTTTTACGAAACTGGCGCTTGAAATCATAATCCAGCGGATAATCAACGGTGCCAAATACCCTGGAATGGATATACTCGGTCAACAGTCCATCATCCCGCAGTGGTTTAACCCCGGATTTCCCCTGTGTTAGACTGAGGATAATATCATCCTTTTCATGGCCGATCGGGGTGATTGCCGAACAGGCGGTTATGACGACTCTCCGTTCCATTGTCACTTATTTGTTATGCTCTACCACTAAGGGTGCGATCAAAAATAACTTCGCAGAATTGAGGTGTAAATGTGATATAGGTTTGGTCGATCTGATCGGACGAAACCGCAGGCGTAGCAGTGCTACGTTGAGGATTTTGTCAGTGAAGAGCGATCAAAGATATGTTGCAGTTGCGCCTCAAAATGTGAAGTTATTTCTG
>JANTFJ010000316.1 GCA_024763495.1 Desulfobulbaceae bacterium
AAATTGTCCAAATTTCAGCAGACCTACGGTTGGGTGCCACCACCACATATGGAGAAGTTACCAAAAATCAAAACAAAAAATTGTTTAGACAATGGCCCTAAGCGCCTAATTAACTTCTCAGTTTGTAACTATTCAGCTACACTTCATCTGCACGCGATAAGTCTGTCTTACACAGCATTAGTATGCGAAGTTTATGCCCGTAGTATGGGTGCCAGCCTTATCACGCACAGCTAAAGCACACGGAGTCTCACTTTGTTCGCTTACCTCTGAACAGTTACAGGTCGGTGGTTTGGACAGTTTTTCGCCCCTACCTGAATAGTTACAAAAATTGTACTGAAAACCGGCTCTTTCCGCAGGGCCACGCAGTTCGTTCAGCAAAATTTACTTGTTATATATTGTTTAACATAGATTTTAAAGAGTTTTTTGTTTGGGGCTGATTCTGATAGAATTTTTTATTATCATGTCAGGTTTATTTTGACATTGGTATCTAAAGAAGGTATTTGTTTCATTTTTTGGGAACAGGCAGAACTTTAATTTCAGGGTAACTGCTCACAGGGCACCGAATATTTCCGCTATCAGCCCGGTTTACGTATGACTATGGCGGCACCGGTCTGATGACGAAAATCTACTTCACCCTGTAACCAGTTACAAATACAGAGGTTTGCACATATTAGGCGCTTACCCCATGAGTAGTTACATAGTTACATGTCAGGAATAAAAAATGAATGATGTAAATGTCGGTATAATAGGTTTCGGTACAGTGGGCAGCGGCACGGCCCAGGTAATGTATGAACAGGCGGAACGAATCAGGAAAAGATCGGGAATCAACATCAGCTTAAGCAAGATAGCAGATATTGCCGTTGACTCCCTGCCTGACCATCTTGGTCATGTCGAATTGACCAGGAATGCTGATGATCTCTTTAATGATCCGGAGATTGACATAATTGTCGAACTTATCGGCGGTACTACCCTGGCCAGAACCTTTATTCTCCAGGCCATTGATCAGGGAAAACATGTGGTAACCGCCAACAAAGCCCTGCTTTCCGAACATGGTCGGGAAATCTTCGCGGCAGCAGCATTAAAGGAAGTGGAGATTGGTTTTGAAGCCAGCGTGGGAGGAGGCATTCCCCTGATCAAGGCTCTAAAAGAAGGGCTGGTAGCTAATAAAATAATGTCAATCATGGGTATAATGAACGGCACGGCAAATTATATCCTGACCAGGATGACGGATCATGGGGTGGATTTTGCCGAGGTGTTAAAAGACGCCCAGCAAAAGGGTTTTGCTGAAGCTGATCCCACTTATGACGTGGAAGGAATAGACACCGCCCATAAGCTGGTCATCCTGATGTCCATGGCCTATGGTATGAATGTCAGCCTTGATGATGTTGCTGTTGAGGGAATTTCCCGAATCAAACCGGTTGATATTGATTTTGCTAAAGAATTCGGCTACCGGATTAAGCTGCTGGCTATCAGCCGTAATTATGGCGATCATGTCGAGGCCAGGGTTCACCCTACCATGGTCCCGGAGAGCCATATGCTGGCCAGCATAAATGGCGCTTATAATGGAGTTCATTTTACCGGCGATATGGTTGAAGATGTCCTGCTTTATGGCCTGGGGGCCGGCAAAATGCCTACCGGCAGCGCCGTGGTTGCCGATATTGTGGATATTGCCAGGAACATAAACCATGGTTGTCTTAACCGGGTACCATGTCTTTCATATCTGCCGGAACATATCGGTTCCCGGCGGATTACGCCCATGGCTGAACTGCGCTGTCCTTATTATTTCCGTATTTCCACCCTGGATAAGCCCGGTGTTTTATCAACTATTTCCGGTATCCTGGGCCGTCATGACATCAGTCTTGAATCGGTAATCCAAAAAGGCCGGGAACAGCAGGGAACTGTTCCTATTATCATGCGGACCTATGAAGCCGGAGAAGAAGCGGTGCAAAATGCCCTGGCTGAGATAAATGCCCTGCCCACTACCACCGACCAGACTGTAATGATCAGGATTTTAGCCGATAATGAAGAATAGCAAAACAATTATCCTGGTGGGCGACGGCATGGGCGATCTGCCCCTGGCGGAACTGGATAACCAGACCCCCATGGAAGCGGCTCGGACTCCGGCCATGGATGAGTTATGCCGACATGGTCAACTTGGCCGGCTGAAGACTATTCCTGAAGGATTTCCTCCTGGGAGCGATGTGGCCAATCTGTCGCTGCTCGGCTATCGGCCGGAGCAGTTTTATACAGGTCGATCTCCCCTGGAGGCGGCCAGTATGGGAGTTGAGCTTAAGACTGGCGAGGTTGCCTTTCGCTGTAATCTGGTTAACCTGGATTTTGCCGCGGACGGCACGGTTACCATGGTTGATTACAGCGCCGGCCATATCAGTACCGATGAGGCGGGGAAACTTATTGTCAGCCTGGACAAACAGGCAGCAGGAAAAGGGATCAAGCTTTATCCTGGTATCAGTTACCGTCATCTTCTGGTGCATCAGGGAGAAATTGCTGATCTCGGCACAGTGCCTCCCCATGATTACACGGGACAAAGGGTTGACAGGTTCTGGCAGCGTTACCTGGCTGCCCCGGAATTAAAAAAATTTTTAACAGATTCGCTGGTCATACTGGCCGCCCATCCGGTTAATCATAAACGACAGGCTGAAGGTAAACTGTCCGCTAACGGCATCTGGCTATGGGGTGAAGGTAAGGCTCCGAAGATGGAGAGTCTGGCAGACAAGTATGGAATTAAATCAGCCCTGATTTCAGCTGTTGACCTGCTTAAAGGTATTGGCGTTTACGCGGGCATGGATGTAATTGAGGTGGAAGGCGCAACCGGCTATCTTGACACTAATTATCAGGGTAAGGTGGAGGCCGCTCTCCAGGCAGCCCGCACAAACGATCTGGTTTTTGTCCATGTCGAAGCTCCTGACGAAACCGGCCACCAGGGTCTACTGAGAGAAAAAATTCAGGCGATTGAAGATTTCGACCAAAAAATTGTTAAGCCCATAGTCAGCGGCCTGGGCCGGGAAAATTTCCGGCTGGTGGTCTGTATGGATCACTTTACTCCCATTTCCCTGAGAACCCATGTCAAAAACCCCATCCCCTTTGTCCTTTATGATTCAACTAAAAACAATATGGGATGCGGCATGGAATACAATGAAAAAAACGGCAGGCAAAGTGAGCTGTTTTTCACTGACGGCGAAGAATTTTTAAAATATGTTTTAAGATGACTAAACTGAAAATAAATCTTGTCCCACCCGTGCATGAATGTTTCTATCGAATTTTATATAGTGATACTGATGCCGGGGGGGTAGTCTATAACGCTAATTATCTGCGCTATTTTGAACTGGGACGCACCGAATTCATGCGTGAACTGGTTATTTCCTACAAGAAAATCGAAAAACAGGGCTATATAATGCCGGTAGTGGAAAGCTACCTGCGCTATAAGGCACCGGCCCGCTATGACGACATGCTGTTAATCCAGACAGCTATCCAGGACATAAAACAGGTCTCGTGTCGTTTTAATTACAAGATCCTGCGCAAAGAGGACAATACACTGCTGGTTAAAGGCTTTACTGTTCATGCCGCAGTTGACCATCAGGGTAAATTGAAAAAATTACCCCGGGATTTCTTCGACCGGCTGCGTCTACTTACCACCTAGGAGGCTGCCGAGAATAGAAGCCGTAGCGAAAAATTGGAGAATTGAGACCATTTTTTCGGTCATTTTCTGCGAATAGCAGCGCTATTTAAAGAAAATTAGCGGAA
>JANTFJ010000317.1 GCA_024763495.1 Desulfobulbaceae bacterium
TTTCCGCTAATTTTCTTTAAATAGCGCTGCTATTCGCAGAAAATGACCGAAAAAATGGTCTCAATTCTCCAATTTTTCGCTACGGCTTCTATTCTCAGACAGCCTTCTAGGTTTCGCCCTTGATTTATTCAGGTTTACCATGCTTGAATGTTAAGTCAAAATGTAACTGCTCACAGGGCAGCGCATATTCGGAGTCTTCGCTTACCTCCGCCATCAGCCCGGTTTACGTATGACTGATACGCGGCACCTGTCTGATGAGAAAATCTCTGACACCAACTAACTAGTTACAATCACGATGGATAGCGACATTATAGCGTTTACCCGTGAGTAGTTGCAGAAAGCCTCAGGGCCCGTTCAAAAATTACTTCGCATTCTCTACGAATTTATTTTTGAGTGAGTCCTTACTTAATTTGACTTTTCAGCATTTGCTTCAGGCCTTCAAGGGTACCTTTCCACATCGCATCTTCACCAGCCATAATAGCAACAATAACGTTTTTTTCCACACTGACCTCAAAAACAAGTTCTTCCTCAGCTATTTTAAAAACCGCTTCACCCCACCGTTCCGCCGGCATACCGGTGGTTTCACATTCGTAATCCGTGCGAATTTCACCTGTCATTCTAATTTTGGACATAATGGTCTCCAATATTATTTACTTGTCGTCCCGGAAAATTTTTCCCGGATTAAGAATATTAAGCGGATCAAATAACCCTTTCACCTGGCGCATAAGCTTAAGGGTGTCAGGACTCAGCTCCCGGGAGAGGAATTCTGCCTTGGTATTACCGACACCATGTTCACCAGACAAAGTACCGGAAAGCAAAATAACCTTGGAAAAAAGAGCAATCCTTACCGCCTTTGCCTGATCTAACTCATCTTTGTTTTTCTTGTCAAGCATGATATTAACATGAATATTGCCATCCCCGGCATGGCCAAAGGTGAAAACAGGCAGATTGTGTTTTTTTGCCAATTTTTCTGTAAAGGTGACAAGCTCAGGAATTTTGCTTCTGGGTACAACAACGTCTTCACTGATCTTGTCCGGCCTGAGGGCAAAGGCAGCCGGTGAAAGAGCACGCCGGGCCTGCCATAAAATTTTAGCATCCGCCTGCTTCTCAGCACGTTTGACCAACAGCATATCATAACTGTCAAGAAATTCCGTAAGCAGGGCTGACTGATTTTTAACCGAAATTTTACTGCCGTCTACCTCAATCAGCAATATGGCCGCCGTATTATCCGGCAATGAAAAGGGCAGACGTTCCCTGATAAGTGAAACAGCTGTGTTATCCATAAATTCAACAGTGCGGGGGCGCTGCAGGGCAAGCAGGTCACGGACAAGCCGAGTAGCCTGCAGAATACTGCGGCAGCAAACCATAAAAGTGGCACTTGCCACAGGCAATGGCAGCAATTTTAAGATTATCCGGGTAATAATTGCCAGGGTTCCCTCTGAACCGACAAAGAGTCGAGTGAGATCATAGCCAACAACGCCTTTTGCGGTTCTGACCCCGGTTTCAATAATCCGCCCATCAGCCAGCACAACCTCAAGGCCGAGAACATAATCACGGGTAACCCCATATTTAACCGCACTGGGGCCGCCGGCGCATTCCGCGACATTGCCGCCTAAAGTACAAAAAGCAAGACTGGCAGGATCAGGAGGATAAAAAAGCCCGAGGCTGTTAAGTTTTTTTTGAAAATCGCCATTAATTACCCCCGGTTCAACCACGGCAACCTGATTGTCCTGATCGATCTCAAGAATTCGGTTAAGGCGACTCATGGCCATTACCAGTCCACCCTTAAGCGGCAGGGAGCCCCCGGTCATCCCGCTGCCGGCACCCCGGACAACTACAGGAAATTTTTCCCGATAAGCCAGGGCCATAATCCGGCTTATCTCCTGGGTAGAGCCGGGAAAGACAATGGCTTCAGGTAAAAACTCCTGTCCTGAGCCATCATAGGAATAGCTGACAAGCTCTTCATCTGCAGTGGCCAGCTGACCGGCTCCAACAATTTCAGCTAATTCTGTTAAAATATACTGTTCCATGGTCGATAACCAGCCTGGAAGGATGTTTCAGGAAGAGACTTTTTTTCAACTCAAGTAAGCGCAGACTCCGTTCGGTGCCCAGTGAGCAGTTACACAAAATCAAGACTTACCGGGCAATGATCAGAACCCATGACATCCTTTAAAATGTCGGCATTTTTTATCCGGTTATCATCTTTTGCGCCGACACAGAAATAGTCTATACGCCAACCAATGTTCCTGGGTCTGGCATTAAATCGATAACTCCACCAGCTGTAATTCCCCGGCTCGGAATTAAATTTACGAAAGGTATCAATAAAACCATGAGCCAGAAAGGCATCCATCCAGGCCCGCTCCTCAGGAGTAAAACCTGGATTTTTTACATTACTTTCCGGATTTTTCAAATCAATAGGCTTATGGGCAACATTATAATCACCACAGACAATCACTGACTTCTTTTCCTCAAGATTCTTGACAAAGTTAAGTAGACAGCTATTAAATTCAAGTTTAAAATGAAGTCGTTTTAAGCCATGTCCACTATTGGGGAAATAGACATTAACAAGGTAAAAATCCGAAAATTCAAGGGTTAAAACTCTTCCCTCGCGATCAAATTGATCATTATTTAACCCATAAAGCACCTGCAACGGTTCAAGGCGGCTGTATATAGCCACTCCTGAATAGCCCTTGCGAGTCGCACTATGCCAATATGACCGATAACCGTTTAGATTAAGTAAATTATCAGAAAGTTGTTCAGGCTGAGCCTTTGTTTCCTGAAGAGCCAGAATGTCAGGCTCAAGCTCATTAACAATATCAACAAAGCCTTTTTTTTCCAAGGCTCGAATCCCGTTTACATTCCAGGAAATTAATTTTTTTGGTGCTGCCGCATTTTTCCCTTCCTCATCACCAGGAACTTTTCTGGCAATTACCCCTATAGCAGGACAGTATTTTCGAATCAGGCAACAATCGCAATGTGGACGACGCGGCAGGCAGGTTGCCTGGCCAAAGGCAACCAGAATGGAATTGACCTTTAGCCAATATTTCTCCGGAAGCTTCTCCCTAAGGGCCATTTCAGTCTGGAGCGGGGTTTTAGTCTTAACATAGCCCCAGATATTCATAATTCGGTGAACATGGGTATCAACACAAATTGCCGGCTTATTAAAGGCGATACATCGTACCAGGTTAGCAGTTTTCCGACCAACTCCGGGCAGGGTAAGTAAAGAGTCGATATCATCAGGCACCTGTCCGCCAAAGACATCCAGGGCAGCGGGCAATCTGGCCAGATAACGGGCCTTGTTTTTGTAAAAACCAACCGGATAAATTATTCCGGCAAGCTCTTTTTCAGAAATTTCAGCAAGTGAGGCAGGAGTATCAACCTTTTTAAAAAGACGCCGACAGGCCTTTGCCGTGGTCTCGTCCCTGGTTCGGGCAGACAAAATAGTGGCGACCAGAACCTTGAACGGGTCACTGGTCTGGGCTGCAATCAAATCGACAACAGGGACGTTGTAGCCGGCAACTTCTTTTTCAAGCAATGTTAAAACAATATCAATAGGAAAAGGCATTAATTCAACCAGATTTAGCGGATGATTTATTAAATGAGGTAACTACTCAGGGGGTAAACCCTTAGGCGCTTACGACCATTGTCTAAACAATTCTTTGTTTTGATTTTTGGTAACTTCTCCATATGTGGTGGTGGCACCCAACCGTAGGTCTGCTAAAATTTAGACAATTTATATCACGTCATTCCGGCAT
>JANTFJ010000318.1 GCA_024763495.1 Desulfobulbaceae bacterium
TCGCGAGCGTTGAAACGGGCACATGGCGGCATCCCTGAAACGCTTACAGGCCGTGCCTTCTCAAAAGTCAAGGTGTGGTTTATTGATCGCTATCACCTGAATAGTTACTCTGAACTTAGAATTAATTAATCCCTTAGAATTAATTTTCGTGTTTTTTACACCCCTTCTCCTTTCTCTTCTTTAGCTTCATTGTTTCTTCATCTACTCTTCACTCTTCCTTCATAAGGCATGGTTATATTACAAAACAGAAACGTAACTATTCAGCTGCACTTCATCTACGCACGATCAGGCTGTCTTACATAGCACAAGTATGCTGCACCAGCCAGATCAAACACAGCTAAAGCACATCTGAACAGTTACAGCACAGTGGTTTGGGTAGTTTTTTGCCCTTTGCTGAAAAGTTACACAGAAACCAAGATAATAACACAGAGAATGAGCGCTGGTAAGAGGAACAAATGGCCCTGAAAAACAAAACACATCCGCTGTCCTGTTATTTTTTTATTACATATTTTGTCGTGCTGGCCCTTTGTCTGCGTTATGTCGGTTTTGCCTCCCTGCCGGATCCATTGACCACTATATTTTTACTCTCAACCCTGCTGAGCTACAGTGCGGTCTATCTGCTGCCTGCTTTTTTGCTGACCATGCTGGCAAATCGCCTGTTTAACCAGTGGGGCGAGAAAAGACAACCCTCTTTTCTTGCCACTCCTGTCGTGTCCATCCTGGCGGTCATGACCTCCTCCATGACCCTGCTGGGTCTTTATGCTGATCAGCAGATTTATAATCTTTTCGGCTTTCATTTTAACGGCTTTGTCATAAATCTTATCACAACTCCGGGTGGTTTATCATCCATGGGTGGCAGTAATAATACAATAATGGTTTATACATTAATAGCAGGAGGTTTTATCGCTCTCCAGTTTATCTTGTTGTTGTTTTGTCGATATAGGCAGAGACCTGTCTGATTGTAAATTAGTGCGCCTACCCCTGTGAAATACCGATGTATAATCGCAGGACATGGAGCACGCACATATGGCAGTATCCCTGAAGCCCTTACAGTTATAAGTTACCGTTGCCTGGATGTACTTTTATTGAGCGCTGTCTAAATTAGTTGAGATTTCAAAATGAATTTCCGGAAAACAAAAAAATATTTTTTTATAATTATTGCCTGCATGGCTGTATCGCAGTGCCTTATCTACGGATTCAGCAATCTCTCAAATTATGTGCCGGTGCTCAATGCTGCCCTGAAATTTCCCTTTTATCAGCCTCTTACCTTCCGCTCCCTGGCAAAAAAATTAGGTGTTAAGGTTGCCGCTCACCAGCAGACGGTTAAATATAACGAAGAGGTAACTGTTCTTCACTATCCCCTGGCTCCTCCGGTTATTGAGCCGCCCGACAAACCTTTTAATATCGTCTGGCTGGTCAGTGAATCCCTGCGTCATGATATGCTGACCCCGGAAATAATGCCTGCCCTGGCTGATTTTTCAAAAAAATCCTATCGCTTTAACCGCCATTACAGTGGCGGGAACGGCACCCGGATGGGGCTTTTTGCGATGTTTTATGGACTGTACGGGCCATACTGGTTTCGTTTTCTTGATGAACGTCGCAGCCCCCTGCTCATGGATGTTCTCCAACAGCAAAATTACCAGTTAAGTATGTATACCAGTGCTTCATTTGCCTATCCGGAATTTAATCAAACTCTTTTTGTTAATATTCCGAAAAAAAATCTCCATGAAGACAAAACCGGGTTTGGCTGGCAGCGGGACAGGGAGAATGTCACGGATATGCTTTCATTTATATCTGCCAGGGATACCTCACGCCCCTTTATGACCTTCATGTTTTTTGAATCTCCCCATGCCAGATATTATTTTCCGGAAGAGTCGGTTATTAGACGTCCCTATCTTGCCGAGTTCAACTACGCAACCATGGATCTCACAAAAGATATTAAGCTGATTTATAATCGCTATGTTAATTCAACCCATCATCTTGACAGTCAACTGGCCAGGGTAATAAATTTTCTTGAAGAAAATAATCTGCTGGCTAATACCATTGTTCTGGTAACCGGAGATCATGGAGAAGAGTTCATGGAAAATGGTCACTGGGGACATAATTCCGAATTCACCGAACAGCAGACCAGGGTACCGATGGTACTCTATGTCCCTGGAAGAGAGCCGAGCACAGCGACCAGGATAACCAGTCATCTTGACATAGCGCCAACTCTGCTTAAGTTGCTGGGGCTGAAAAATAAGGAACAGGATTACTGCCTGGGCCATGATCTTCTAGGCCCGTTTAAGCGAACCTTTACCGTGATCAGTGATTGGAACAGAATAGGCTTTGTTGACGACCGGTTCAAGGCAACCTTTCCGCTTAAACGCTCGGGATTGCTTGTTAACCGTTTCACCACCGGAGACGACAGACCACTTGCGGATGAGGCAATATTCTGGAAGGCCAGGCGTAATGCGGCGGTTTCCATGATGAAAGAACTCAGCCGGTTTAAAAAATAATATTTACATATCTACAGGCTTTTTCCTCATAGTTTTGCCCCGTTATTGTCAATATGCTATAGTTCAAAAAACACACGCCTGGTCAGAATAAACTGGAACAGTAACTACTCGCAGGGTAAGCGCCTTAATTGCGCTTACCATCGTAATTGTAACTGGTCACAGGGTGCCGGAGATTTTTACAATCAGTCCGGCACAGCATATTAGTCATGCGTATGCCGGACTGATCGCGGGCAGGTAAGCGAATTTGCGAGACTCCGGATCCGCCTGCCCTGTGAGCTGTTACGTTATTTATTATGACAGAAGTTCAAACATAAGACACGAATGAATATTTTAATTGTTGATGATGACAAACAGCTAAGGGAAAAGCTGCGCAAGGTGCTGGAGGGACAGCATTACCAGGTGGAAACCGCGGCTGATGGTGAAGAAGCACTGGACAAGATATGGGCTGACACATATGATCTGGTTGTGCTGGATATTATGATGCCCCAGGTAGATGGTCTCGCGGTGCTGCAGGAGCTCAGGGCCGGCAACATTAAAGTGCCGGTACTGATGCTTACTGCCAGGGGGGATATTGATGATCGGATTAAGGGGCTTGACCTGGGGGCTGATGATTACCTGGCCAAACCTTTTTCCCTGGCTGAACTGCTGGCGAGAATGCGAGCGCTGCTGCGCCGCGGTGGAGAACATACCCCCCTGCTCTCTGCCGGAGAAATAACCCTGGATACGGTGCGCCGCATCGTCAGCAAACATGGCGAATTTGTTGAACTTACGGCCAAGGAATTTTCTATCCTCGAGTTTTTACTCTATAATAAAGGCAGGGCTGTTTCCCGGTTTAACCTGGCCGAACATGTCTGGGGCGATAATTTTGACCCTTTTTCAATGTCCAACTTTATTGACGTCCACATGAAAAATCTTCGTCGCAAGATAAAAACCGGCGACACATCACTTATCAGGACAATCCGCGGGGTTGGCTTTATTATTGACAGTGAGTAACAGCCCACGGGGTAAGGGCTCACTCAAAAATAACTTCGCTGACCACCGTAATTGTAACTGCGTACAGGTTCCGGAGTTTTTTGCGATCAAGGCCGGGGCGGCATATCAGTTCTACGTAAGCCGGTCGGATCGTGATAAGATTCGATAGCGATCAATAAACCACACCTTGACTTTTGAGAAGGCACGGCCTGTAAGCGTTTCAGGGATGCCGCCATGTGCCCGTTTCAACGCTCG
>JANTFJ010000319.1 GCA_024763495.1 Desulfobulbaceae bacterium
AAAAAATAAGCACAGCCATATAGTTGATATTGCGAGTATTATTTTTTCAAAATAACACAGAGTTGGGGAAAAAGGGCATTCTCGGACAGCCTCCTAGTAAACTACTTAATTTTTTTATAAAAATTTAATCAGTAAGGCTCTATCTGCCATTTATCGCAAAAAAATTTACCTAATATAATAGTTGGCAAAATTTGCAATAATGATTATTTAGTATTTTATTTAATACGTAACTCTTCACCGGGCACCGGATCCGGAGTCTCGCAAGCTTGCTTACCTGTCCGCTATCAGTCCGGCTTACGTATGACTAATACGCTGCGCCGACCTGATCACGAAAATCTACGGCACCCTGTAACCAGTTACAATTACAGGGATTAGCTAAGTTAGGACGCTTACCTCATGAGTAGTTACAATTATTTTTTACTTGAACCCTGAGGCGCAATCTGAATATTTAATCGGGAGGCCGGTAATTTACGGAAAGTCTCCTTTGGGAAAACGGGAAAAAATGGATATTATTGTCGGGCAAACTCCATTTGTGAAGAAAGATCCGGAAAAAGATTATATTCCAGCCGGAGAGAAAAGAATAACACGTTATTTGTTTGAGCGACGAAAAAATAGAAAAGATCGTCGCAAAAGCAATAGAGAGGGGATTTTTGTCACTATTTCCTCCCGTAATGACCGGCGGAGACAGCGGGATAGACGAACGGGAAGAAGGGGTTAAGTTTTATAAATTTGGCGGAGATATAGATGATAAAAAAAGAACTGCTGGACATTTTGGCCTGTCCGAAATGCAAAGGGTCACTGAAATTGAATAAAAAAGGTGATGGGCTAATCTGTGAAACCTGCAAACTGGTTTATGAAATCAGGGACGATATTCCTATTATGCTGATTGATGAGGCCAAACCTTTCGAAAAGGAATAAACTATACGTTACTGCTCACAGGGCACCGAATTTTTCCGCAAAACAGCATAATGTTAAATTTAAATTCAGCCGCCAAGTTTTCGCATCTAACCAGCCGTTGTTTTGTTAATGCGCCCTTTCAGATGTTAAGGGAAAATATTGACGAGTTTATTGTCAACCGGATTCAACCTGAAATCGGCCTGGAAGGCGATGTCCTTTACGAACTGGGCCGGGAGGATTTCAGCCATATAGCCTGTCGATTGCAGGACGCTGGTCTTTCCTGCACCATCCATTCCCCCTTTTATGAAATTTCACCTGGAGCTGTTGATCCATACATCCGCCAGGTAAGCCGGAAGAAATTACGTCTGGCCTTTGATCTTATTCCTGTTTTTAAACCAAAATCTATTGTCTGCCATCTTGGTTTTGAGGAAAACAAACATGGATATAAAGAAAAAGAGTGGTTCTCTTATTCTCTTGAAACATGGCAGGAATTGTTGGAAATTGCCATTAGTAACCATACGTTACTAATGTTGGAAAACACTTATGAGTATGGGCCGGAAAAGCATGAGAAAATGTTGAGCGCCCTTAATTCTTCCTCTGCCTGTTTTTGTTTGGATGTGGGGCACGTGCTTGCCTTTGCCGGTGGGAACTGGCAGGATTGGCTGCCGGCACTGTTGCCCCGGCTTGGACAACTTCATCTTCACGATAATAATGGAGAGATTGATGAGCATTTAGCTGTCTGCCAGGGGATTTTTGATTTTAGCGGCCTGTTTGCTTACCTTAAGGAAAAAAAAATTAAGCCGCTGTTAACCCTGGAACCGCATCAAGAGGAAGGCCTGTCGCTAAGTCTGGCTGCTCTTGATAAGCTGCTGTGATGATTTTGAGCGGGAAATACAATTCACATTTTCATGTACGGGTTGTGGGCTATGCCCGATAGTCCTCAGGAGGCTGTCCGAGAATGCCCTTTCTGCGGAGTCTCGTACCTCGTTTACCTGATTTGAGAAAAAATGTCTATTCTCGGACAGCCTCCTAGATAATACCTGGTTGATGACTTTGGGCTTGCCGTTGACCCTGGCGATCTCTCGCACATAGTAATAGGGTCTTTCTTTTTCATCTTTTTGTGTATTTTTTTCTTGGGGTTTTAAAGGGCGAGAGGGGGCTTACAGGTTTAGCAGTGCTAATTGCTTGAAATTTAATGATATATTCTGAAGAAACTATAAAATTCTATAAACTCCTGTTTGAGGTATATTCAGGTTTGTTGCCTCTTTCAAAGTTGGTTGCCAGCTGGTCGGCGGGCGGCTTGTTATAAGTATTATGTGTATTAGGAAACACAGCGTTATAACAAAACAATGAATGAACTAGATCATCATAGAATATCAAAAGAAGTTGGAGGTTTCTGCGAAAACAGAGTTCCTCCGGATGTTAGAGACCAAATAAAATTGTTCTATAAAATTCGGGGTAATGATGTCAATATCATCGAATCTCGTCCTCACTGGCAAGATAAAAGTATTTGGACGGAAATGCCTATTGCAAAAATCAGATATTTGCCAAAGACCATGTTATGGCAATTACTCTGGGTCAGAGCAAGTGGAAAATGGCAGAAGTACCCAGATCTTGAACCATGCAAGGATCTCAAAAAAATAATCACAGAAATCGACAAAGACCCTCTTCATGTTTTCTGGGGTTAAATTGCCATTGACAAAGTTATCCGAAATGATAACATATTAAATATGAAATGGCATATATCTTTTTACAGTCACAAAGTGGAGTCAGAAACACTATCGTTTCCCACAGGAATATTGGCTAACTTTTTACATATTGCTGAAATGATAGAAGAATTTGGGCCAGCATTAGGAGTGCCTTACACAAAACCCCTTGGGGACGGTCTTTTTGAAGTCAGGGCGAAGGGTAAAGAAGGAATTGGCAGGTCATTTTTTTGTATGGTTAAAGGTCAGGAGGTAGTCATCCTTCACTCTTACATTAAAAAATCGCAAAAAACGCCAAAGAAGGAGATGAAAATAGCCCGAAAAAGATTAAAAGAGGTGAAATCATGAGACCTACATTAAAAGAATTCAAAAAGAAAGCACTGTCTAACCCTGAAGTTGCAAAGGAGTATCGTGAGCTTTCTCCTGCTTATGCACTAAGAAAGAAATTAATCAAACTTCGCAAAGACGCTGGTCTTACCCAAGAGGAACTTGCTGAAATTTTACATACCAAGAAAAGCAATATTTCAAGGCTTGAAAATGTAAACTCAAAAATTTCTCCCAAATTGTCAACTATTGAGCAATATGCAAAGGCAGTAGGCTACAATCTTGAAATTAGTTTTGTGCCTCAAACACACTAATTGTTTGTGTGCAATAAAAATTCGTTAAAAATCACGAAATCAAGGTAACACTTTCTCCTTAATTTTCTTTGCTCAGGAGTGGCTCAAGCCAGTCCCAAACTTCTTCTTTTGTTCTTGTGTCAAATTCAATTAATTCCCCGATTGCATCTTGGATTTTTTTTTATCGGCCCAAGATAATTTGAAGATTTCAGGTGAATATCAAGCCATACTCTACATCGATTACGAATAATTTTCTGGATACTTCCAGGTACGTTTATTGCCGCAGAGGCCAACTTGGAATGGTTTAATAAAAGTGGACACTAAAAGTGTGCAGAATTATGATCTGCATCTGGAGGTGTTCAAATGGAAAAAGAGAAGAAAAAATATTACACGAAAGACTTCAAGGAAGAAGCTGTCAAGCTCGTCGTTGAGCAGGGTTATCGAGTATCAGAGGCGGCAAATAGTTTGGGCGTGAGTGATAGCGCCATTCGCAAAT
>JANTFJ010000320.1 GCA_024763495.1 Desulfobulbaceae bacterium
ATTTCACAAGGGCTATATTCAATAAATATATGCATCATGATTGCAGATTCAACTGCCCCGAAGGGGCCTCTTTTTTCAAGCCGAGTCTTGGAAAAAACTTAGAGACTTAAATATTGCAAAGATTTACTCCTGGTGAACAGTTACCACAACTAAAGAGGCTTGAAAAGAAATTAACTCTTTTCAGGTAAGCGCTCCATGAACACCACCCTGCACCCGTTTAAACGCCGCGATATACCTGATGTATTATTGCGAGCGTTGAAACGGGCAAATGGCGGCATCCCTGAAACGCTTACAGGCCGTGCCTTCTCAAAAGTCAAGGTGTGGTTTATTGATCGCTATCCTTTTCAGGATTAAATTAATTAAAGTCCTCCCATAAGGGGAGGACTCGGGCACTGGCAAATTATTACTGACGATCTAACTGCAATTCATCCGCTGTCAAAAATTTTCCCCCTCTTTTTAAAACTGCGCCGACCGGGGCAAAACATGTACACATGATTAAACGCGGCAGAACCGTAATTAACAATTTATCAGTTCCTGAGTTTTAATCATTTACAAGAAGGAGAAAAAAATGAAAAAATTATCTCTGTTGCTGGCTGCTGTTATGATGTTTACTCTTGCTGTTTCAGCATCCGCTACCACCCTGAAAGAAAATGAAAAAGCGGTTCGAACTGAATTAATGAAGATTATACCTCATAACAAACATGCAACTACCGATGATCTTTACAAAACATGGCAGAAGGTTGAAGCCGGTACCAGTAAAGCTGTTCTCTTTGATATCCGGACTGAGGCGGAATTTGACGCTGGTCATATCAAGGATGTCGACAATATAGATTCCGGCCATTTTTATGGTATTCCTAAAAAAATTACCGATCCTGATGCTGAAATCTGGATATTTTGCCGCACAGGACATCGGGCCGGATATTTTACCGCAATGCTTTACAAATATGGCTACAAAAATGCTTATTTCGTCAAAGGCGGGGTCAAGGAATGGGGTGAAAAAGGATATCCTCTGGTTACTAAATATTTAGGCGAAATCAAGGTTACAAATTACCAGAAAAAGCAGAAAGAGACTTTCAAATTCCGGGAAAACAAATAGCAAATCAGGATAGCGCTCAATAAAGTACACCCGGACGGCGACAACCTCATAACTGTCAGCATTACAAAATGGAGCCGAGGCGATTTTATCAATTGCCCCGGCCCTTTTTTTATATTTTATTGACTGCAATAATATCCGGAAAGCCCTCTGGGCAAATTCCCAACCTGACACTACCAGAGGGGCTCACTCAAAAATAACTTCGCGTTCAAAGGCGCAATCTGAACATTTAGAAAAACGATCTGCAATTATGCAATTAGATCACTTCTCTAAATGTCCACATTACACCTTATCCCTACTGATTTATTTTTGAGTGAACCCTGAATAATTTTAACAGGAATTATTTTGCCGGCTGAAACACAACCCCTGCCAAGCCCCTCAAATGCCAATGGTATCCTTTATGTGGTGGCAACTCCAATCGGCAACCTCGAAGACATTACCTTACGGGCAATCCGCGTTTTAAGAGAAGTATCACTTGTGGCTGCCGAAGATACCCGTCATACCAGAAAACTGTTAAGCCACCTGGCAATACAAACTCCTCTTTGCAGTTATTACAAAGACAAGGAAACCGTACAGGCCGAACATATTTTAAGTGAACTCCAAAAGGGGAAAAATGTAGCCCTGGTCTCAGATGCCGGGACACCGGCTGTTTCCGACCCTGGGGCGATACTGGTAAGTAAGTGCCATCACCATAATATTACGGTTGTCCCTCTGCCCGGCCCCTCAGCCCTGACCACCCTGATCAGCGCGGCCGGTTTGTCTTCAACCCAATTTACCTTTATCGGTTTCCTGCCGGCCAAGGCCGGTCAGAGAAAAAAACAGCTTACTTCCCTGGCCCGCTTAAAGCATCCGTTTATTTTTTATGAATCACCCCGCCGTCTCTTGAAAAGCCTGACTGACTGCCGGGAAATCATGGGAGAAAGGCAAATTTTTATAGGCCGGGAATTAAGTAAAATTCACGAAGAACTGTCAGGCGGTATGCTGTCCGGGGTAATAGAAACATTAGCTGGTAAATCACGGATTAAAGGTGAATGCGTTGTCGCGGTAGAACCGGCCGTAAAGCAGGCTGCCCCTGATTCCGCCGACCTGGATAAAATTATAAGCTGGTACCGAAACAACGGGATGTCTCTGCGGGATACGGTAAAAAACATTACCTCCGACCTGAATCTGGCTAAATCAGAGGTCTACAGCCGGGCATTGCGGGTATTTCAGCGGGAAGAGGGTAATTAGCCTCCCGGTGAACGGTTACAATTTTTCAAGTGAGTCTTTAATAAATCGACAAAACTCTTCAGGCATTCTTACTTCCATCCGCAAAGCCATAATCGGCAAAGCAGTCTTAAAATTCCTGAGCTTAACCAAATCTTTTTCAGTGGTCAGCAGGGCATCAGCTCCAGCTTTTTGGGCCTTACTGACAAGCCGTTTAATTTTTCGGTTCGAATATGATTGATGATCCTTAAACGGGGTAAATCCTGCCGCCGATAAACCATAATTCGCAAGAGAATGCTTGAATGAATCAGGATGAGCCAGGCCGCAAAAAGCCCAGAACATCATTTTTTTTACCTTCTCCGCAGGAATTACACTGCCATTCCGGTCAACAACACCAACAGGTTGATATTCACTTAAAAAAACCGGGATACCGGGAAATCGTCTGCGCAAGGCTTTTTTTAAGGCTCCAGCTTTTTGCCGGTCAACCACGGAAGTTATGACAAAAGCATCAGCTCTTTCCAGGGCCTTTAAAGGCTCGCGCATATCACCGCCGGGAAATACCCGGTTATTTCCTAAAAAAGTTGCTTCCTTAAAAAGAACAAGATTAATATCCCTGTGCAGTCTCATGTGCTGAAAACCGTCATCAAGCAGGACAAGATTAACGTCCAGATGTTCAACGGCATGCCGGGCTGCAAGCGCCCGGTCAGAGCCGGTCAATACCGCGACATCAGTATTTTCGGCAACCAGACATGCCTCATCTGCGGCAACTGGAGGATTAAGTAATATTTCCCTGCCGTCCGAAACAATATTTACCTTCTTTCCGGCCTGCCCTCCATAGCCGCGGCTGATTACCGCGGGCCTGAAATCCCTTCCCAGCATTTTAGCCAGATATATAACCACAGGAGTCTTACCGGTTCCGCCCATCGTCAGGTTGCCGATACTGATAACCGGCACTGAAAGCCGCTCTACCTTGAAAACTTTCCGTTGATACAAAGCAGCCCGTATCCCCATGATAAAGCTGTAAAAAGGCGAAAAAGGACGGCCATAGGCATAGAGCAGTTTATAATCTTGTTTTTTTAATTTTTTCTTCATATCGATAGCGCTCAATAAAGTACACCCAGGTGGCGATAACCCCATAACTGTAAGCGATTCAGGGGCGCCGCCATGCGCGTGCTCCACGCCCTGCGATAATACATCGGTATATCGCAAGGGTTGAAGCGCGTGCAGGGTGGTGTTCATGGAGCGCTTACTTCATATCGTTAAATATTTTTGATTATGAATTACAACCTCAGGGTTAACTCAAAAATAGATAGCGCTCAATAAAGTACACCCAGGTGGCGATAACCCCATAACTGTAAGGGATTCAGGGGCACCGCCATGCGCGTGCTCCACGCCCTGCGATAA
>JANTFJ010000321.1 GCA_024763495.1 Desulfobulbaceae bacterium
TCTCCCGCTGGTCGCTTACCTGGAGTCTCCCGCTGGTCGCTTACCTGGAGTCTCCCGCTGGTCGCTTACCTGGAGTCTCCCGCTGGTCGCTTACCTGCACCCTGTAAGCAGTTACAAATACTGGGATTTGCAATCATTAGGCGCTTACCCTATGAGTAGTTATATAAAATCAACTGCCACAAAATCCACTACGGCTATAGTCCTGTCCCTGACACTCCTTGTTTTTCTGTTCTTTTTATTTATATATCAACAGAATAAAAAACAAACTTATGAAGCTGAAATTGCTTTGTATCAACGTTTCCTGGCTGTTGAAGCGAAATCCTTAAATTATCATTTCAGGCATCTCCAGGGAATAGCGCGAATGATGGCTCAAAATAAAATTATTCGTCACATCCTCTGCCCTGATCCGGACAACAATAAGACAGCTGACAGCCCTGGTTTTCCTGGCCGGACAATAAACAGCAACTTAAGAAATATAGCAGCAATATCCGATATTTCCGCCGCCTATATCATGGATATTCATGGCCGCTGTATCTTGTCAAGTGATAAGAATTTTATTGGCAAAAATTATCTTTTCCGGCCTTATTTCAAACAGGCAATCACCCAGGGTCAGGGCTTATATGCAGCCCTGGGAGTTACCAGTAAAAAAATAGGCATCTATTATTCCGAGGCCATTAAAATTGATAACCGGAATGTCGGCGTGGCTGTTTTGAAATTTTCGCCTTCTTTTTTTCACGTAGCCTCTCTCCCTGCTTTTAGAGAAAATTCAGGCAGCAAAAATGGTGAAATTGTTGCCCTGGCATTAAATGACGGCATCTTTATCCGGCCTTCCACTTCCTCGATATACTGCGTTGCGCCCTTAAGCGATGAACAGAAATCGATTATCGCCTCCAGCAGGCAATTTCCCCTGGAGACCATTGTTAACATGGAATTTTCCAGAAAAACCTGGCAGCAGTTAAAGGAAAAGGGCTTCAGCCCGGCAGTAAAAAAGTCCACCCTGGAAAAATACTTTACCTTCATGACCCCGCTTTTCGGTAAAGAACTTTACCTGCTCCATATCATTTCCATTGACAAATTCAATGAAGATTATACGCCTCTGGGACAGAGCCAGGTTCTTATCCTGAATATCCTTTATTTATTTAGCGCTATACTGCTGGCAGCCATTATTATGCTCGTGGTTCATCACCGTAAGTATCGGCAGATATCCACTGAACTGCTTGAAGAGCAGCAGGAACACACCCAGGCCATGGGTCTCTATCAAAGTATCATTGATGGCGCGCCTATCGGGTTCTGGCAGGTTGATCCAGACGACAATACCATTAAAATGGTAAATACGGCCTTTTGCAAGATGGTGCAACTGCCGGAAAAAAATATTGTTGGCCGGCCGGTATTTGATTTTTTTACAGATAAGGCCTGTGCCGATATAATGGAAAATACTTCCGGCTTATGTGAAATGGATAAAGTTATTTTTCAAAGTCAGATAAGGGCCCAACAGGATAATTCAATTATTTCAGTAATAATAAATTCCCAGCTTTTATATTCCCCAATAACCGGGAACAAACAGCGTTTTGCCTTTATTACCGACATAAGCGTTAATATTAACCAGGAAGAGAAATTAAACCTCATGCTGTCAGCCCTGGAGCAGAGTGCCAGTGCCATAGTGGTGACCGACAATACTGGCGCCATTGAATATGTTAACCAGGCCATGATCAATATCTCCGGCTATTCCCGGCAGGAATGCCTGGGACAAAATTCCAGGGTTCTGAAATCAGGTACTCACGATCAGGAATTTTATGAAGAAATGTGGGCTGTTCTGCTGGCTGGTAGAGCCTGGAAGGGCCGGATTCAAAACAAGAACAAGACAGGAGGGTTTTACTGGGAGGAGGCGGTTATTTCGCCGGTTCTTAACAAGGAGGGGGCGATTACTCATTTTATTGCCATCAAGACCGACATTTCCAGGCAGATTAAAATGGAAAAGCGACTGCGTGAGGCCCTGGAGAAGGCAAACAGCGCCAACAAGGCAAAGTCAAAATTTCTGGCCAACATGAGTCATGAAATACGAACTCCGATGAATGCCATAATCGGCATGAGCCGGCTTGTCCTGGATTCCGGCCTGAAAGACAGGGATTATCGCCTGATATCCTCTATTCATCTTGCTGCCAATAATTTACTGCAGCTTTTAAACGACATTCTTGACTTTTCCAAGATAGAAGCCGGTCAGCTTGAAATTGCCCCTCAAACCTTTTCCCTGTTTGATTTTATCGATGCCATTAAAAAAACCATGCGTTGCCTGGCCCGGGAGAAAAATATTGACCTGGTTGTTGAAGCAGACCGCGAAAAATTGCCGGAATTTATCAGAGCCGATGAATTACGTCTCCGCCAGATAGTGATAAATTTAATCAATAACGCTATTAAATTTACCCGTCATGGGGCAGTTACTTTTAAGTTAAACTCTGAAAAATCAGAGGCTGATAAAATTTTTCTCTGTTTTGCGGTTATTGACACCGGGATTGGTATTGAGGAGGATAAACAGGAAAAAATCTTTGCGAACTTCAGCCAGGCCGACAGTTCGACGAGCAGAGAATATGGCGGGACAGGCCTGGGGCTGTCAATCAGCAGGCAGCTGGTAGAGATGATGGGCGGGGAAATCAAGCTTGAGAGTGAAGCAGGCAAAGGTTCCATCTTTTCTTTTGTCCTGGCCTTTCCGGTTGTTTCGCAAGCTGATATGAGGAAACAACAGGAGGAGGAAAATGTTATAGTTCGTTATCTCAGGATTCTGGTTGTTGACGACAACAGCATGAATCTTGAGCTGGCCCAGATGATTTTGGAAAAATATGATCATTATGTAAGCCTTGCAGATAACGCGATACAGGCTCTTGAACTTATAGCTGATAATGATTTTGATCTTATCTTCATGGATGTCCAGATGCCCGGCATGGATGGCTTGACCGCCACCAGGGTTATTCGCAGGCTTGAGCAGGGAAGGGCGGTTGGTAACGAGATAGACGGAAAACTTGCCGAAAGGCTTAAAAACAGGTTATCCGGCACTCACCCGTTAATTGCCGCCGTGACCGCAAATGCCATGAAGGGGGATAAGGAGCAGTGCCTTGCCGCCGGCATGGACTATTATCTCACCAAGCCGTTTTCTCCTAAGGATATAATCCAGGCTATTAATAATCTCGGCCTGACGGATGGGGTTTGTCAAGTCAGGCAAGGATATAAAGATTCAACAAAAACAGACAAAGAGAAAAATGTCCGCCGCCAGGTAGTCGATTTTCTGCGGTCTGCCCACAAGCTGGATAAAGAACAAACAGAGGAAATTCTAACAAATGCAGCCAAAAGCTTAAAAGAAAATTTTGACTGGCTGACTGAAGCGGTTAAAACTGATAATCATGCTGAGATACATCAAGCCGCCCATAAACTTAAAGGCAGCCTGCTGAATTTAGGCCTGAACAGACTGGCCGCGACAGCGGCGGAAATGGAAAAAGAGAGCCGGAAAAACGAAAAAATTATCTGGTCGGAAAAGATAAAAGCTTTGCGGCAGGAACTCATTGAACTGTTTTAACCATTTTGTCCATTTGGGCCTGGCTAGGAGGCTGTCCGAGAATAGCGAACCTACTGCAAAATCGGATAAATTGGCCCATTTTTCCGCTAATTTTCTTTAAATAGCGCTGCTATTCGTA
>JANTFJ010000322.1 GCA_024763495.1 Desulfobulbaceae bacterium
CGCAACAGAGGCTCACGAACTCCGTCAGGTCCGGGAGGAAGCAGCGGTAGTGATAACCTTCTGTGTGCCGCAGGGGTGCCTGGCTATCTTTTTTTATCTTTTATGTCCTACCTTGTTTTAGCCAGAAAATGGCGCCCCCAGAATTTTGATCAGGTAATTGGTCAGCAGACGGTTGTCCGTATTCTTCGTAACGCCTTAAAGCATGAGCGGGTAGCCCATGCTATGCTTTTTTCCGGGGTCAGGGGAGTTGGAAAAACCACCCTGGCCAGGATCATGGCCAAGGCCATGAATTGCCGGGCTCCGGAATTGGATGATCGTCCCTGCAACCAGTGTGATTCCTGCCGGGAGATCACTAAAGGCTCAGCGGTTGATCTCCACGAAATAGACGGCGCTTCCAATCGCGGTATCAATGAAATCCGGGAATTAAAAGAAAATATCCGGTTTTTCCCTACCAAGAGCCGCTATAAGATCATTATTATTGATGAAGTACACATGCTGACTACCGATGCCTTTAACGCCCTGTTAAAGACCTTGGAGGAACCGCCCGATCATGTGTTTTTCATGTTTGCCACCACGGAACTGCATAAAATCCCGATTACCATTCTTTCCCGCTGTCAGCGCTATGAACTGAAAAGGGTTCGGTTTGCCGAGTTGAAGAATTTTTTTCAACAGATTGCGGTCAAGGAAAAGGTGACTATTTCCGACCGGGCTCTGGCTATAATCAGCCGGGAGGCGGATGGCAGCGTCCGGGACGGGTTGAGCCTGCTTGATCAGATGTTTTCTTTTGGCGGCTCAGAGGTTAAAGACGAAGATATTGTCCAGGTACTGGGGCTGGTTGATCATTCTGTGTTTGAAAAAACAGCCAAAAGCCTGCTTGCTGCCGATCTGGCCAACTGCTTGGAATTATTAGAACAAACATACCGGGCCGGACTGGATCTAAAAAGATATGCCAATGACCTGCTGCTTTATTTCAGAACACTGCTGATTTGTAAAACAAGCAGCCGACCCGAAGAGATGCTTGATGTATCGGATATGGAACTTGCTGCTGCTAAAGATATTGCCGCAGCAAGCAGCGCTGGAACCCTTTATCAATATTTTCATATTCTTTTAAAGGCTGTGGGCGGGATGCGTTATTCGTCCCATCCCCGCCTGGTTTTGGAAATGGCTTTTGTCAAGGCTGCCCAGAACGCTGAAATTGTTCCGGCCCAGACCCTGTTGACCCGTCTTGATGAATTGTTAAGCCGGGGTGGAGTGCCCCTGTCATCGCTTTCAGCAATAAATAAGGCGGATAAGCAGCAGGAAATCAGCCCGGAAGCCGTAGCCGTAGAAGCAGTTAAAAAAATAAGCTCACCTGCCGTTCCCCTGCCGGAAAAGCCTTCGCCTGAATCCCGGTCAATACCTGATACGGAAATAAAGAAAGAAGAAAAAACAGCAACCGGGACCGGGTCAATCAGTCCGCCGCTTCAAGCTGTTAATTCCGGGCAGGATATTCAGAAAAAAAAGAAAGAGCAAAGCCCGCCTCCCAAACCACCTGAATCTCCGGGCCGGGAAAGGGATGTTCGTTTAGACTGGGATGAATTTGTCAACTATGTCAAGGATCGGAAAATATGGATGTCGCATACTTTACAAATATGTGACAAGGTGGAAGAAAAAGATCATGAATTAATTCTGAAATTTGTTCTTGATACTGATTGCGCAATGTTGCGTAATGATGACAACCTGAAAGCACTGGCCCGTTACGCCCAGGATTTTTTTCAGAAGGAATTGAAGATCAAGGTAATGATCCGGGGTAATAAAGAAAGCGGGCATAATGAAGATGATACAATCCGGGCTGAACGCCGGGCTCTGGCCAATGATCCTCTCGTGCTGGCAGCCTCGGAAATCTTCGGGGGCCAGGTGGTCAGTATTCGAACCGGGCCTCGTTTTCGTTGATATTAAAATTGATGGTTTCGTAAAAATTCTTTCTCGCCGTCATTCCGGTGAAAGCCGGAATCAGGAATATATTGAAATTACCGGATTCCGGGTCAAGCCCGGAATAACGACAATAATGATAGCGACTTTTTACGAATTCTTCAAAATTAGAAAGGGAATAAATTATGCTTAATATGGAAGATATAATGAAGCAGGCCCAGATGTTTCAGGAAAAGATGGGCCGGATGCAGGATGAACTCGCGGAAAAAACCGTCACTTCCACGGTAGGTGGCGGCATGGTAAATGTAACGGTTAACGGTAAACATGAACTGCTGTCCCTTACCATTGAAAAAGAGGCTATAGATCCTGACGACCAGACAATGCTGCAGGATCTGATTATGGCGGCGGTTAATGATGCCATGGGCAAAGCAACCCAACTGGCCAAGACAGAGATGGGAAAACTGACCGGTGGCCTTAATATCCCTGGTTTGTCAGGGTTAGGCAGCTGAGATGAATGTTGTTCCTCCTGCCCTGGAACGGTTAATTAATGACTTGAATCGACTGCCGGGAATAGGCAAAAAAACCGCCACCCGGCTGGCTCTTTACCTGTTGCGCCACTCCGCTGTCGAGGCCCGGAACCTTTCTCGTGACCTGGCGGAACTCCATGATTCTATTAAACTTTGCGGAAATTGCTTCACTTTTTCCGAAACAGATCCCTGCCCCTTGTGTGCTGATTCCAGTCGAGATGCCGGCCTGGTCTGCGTGGTTGAAGAACCGGCTGATATGATGGCTGTGGAAAAGACCGGGGCTTTTAAGGGAATGTATCATATCCTTCATGGTGTTTTGTCGCCCATGGACGGCATTGGTCCGGCAGAAATAAAAATTGATGCCCTGCTTTCCCGCATTGATCGGCAACAGATAAGAGAAGTCCTTATTGCTACGAGTTCCACGGTGCCGGGCGAGGCTACCGCCGCTTATCTTCTTCAGCGTCTCCAGGACAAAAAGGTTAAAATTACCCGTCTTGCCTGCGGTATTCCCATGGGCATGGACATTAAATACGCAGATGACATGACCTTGAGCCGAGCCATAGAGTCACGGGAAAATACCGGATGACTGGAGATGTAAACTCGTTGGATGGGTGCCCCTGCCTGCTCACGTAACTACTCACTGGTGAAGCGACAATGGAATGTGTAGTGTTGCGCTCTGATGTTCATTTGTTTACCAATCGGTTATTGGCCTGGAACTGAAAAAATCTTCCAGCGGCATGTTTCCGGGGCCGATGACAAGGGGATGCGCTTCAGGGTACTGTTTGCAGAATTTTGTCAACCCTTCCATGAACTTCAGTCGTTGTCAGCAATTCGCTGAAATCAACAATTTTGAGAATATTTCGGTCAGGCAGACTGCATCGCTGTTTGGTAAAAGATAGGATCGGAAGATGGGGAAGATAAGGAAACAGCTATTTTCAATACGTAATAGTCAAGCCTGTCCCGTAACTGATCACCGGGCACCGGAGATATTCGTCATCAGTGCGGTGCCGCGTATTAGTTATACATAAGCCGGGCTGATGGCGGAAAGAGGTAAGCACCCTTAAAAACAGGGCATAAACGCCGACTCCGTTCAGTGCCCCTGTAAGCGTTTACCGCTACCTTAGGGCTCACTAATTGATTTGTCCAGCAGTAAGCGCTCCATGAACACCACCCTGCACCCGTTTAAACGCCGCGATATACCTGATGTATTATCGCGAGCGTTGAAACGGGCACATGGCGGCA
>JANTFJ010000323.1 GCA_024763495.1 Desulfobulbaceae bacterium
TGTGAATACTGATTTTTGCCGTTAACCCTTACCGTGGTATCGTCGATTTGGTGATAGGGTGTAGACCACAGGGCGGCGTTAAAAATGTCCTTTTTCTGTAAGCTATGCGGGAAGTCCGATGACAAAGGAGATGCGGTGAAGACGACAATCCCGAAGGGTTTCGAAACTGGAAAGCTATAATTGAGATAATTTCCTTTCCAATTTTGAAACGCTCAGTTTAGGTTATAATGTGGTGGAGAGCACCGGGGGCGTCTGTTCGGGAGCTTCCCGGCATGGTGCAAGGTCAGCATGTCCCTGTCAGAAAAGAAAGTCCAGATTTCACAGACGTTCCCTGGTGTATGCCTTGCATTTTGATCGGGTGATGTGTTAATCTGCAAGGATGATACCAAGAATATTACATTCTACAGTTGAGAAAAGTCTGCACATCTCGCCTGTCACCGCTGTCACAGGTCCGCGGCAATGCGGGAAGACCACCCTTGCGCGCCAGTTTATCACTGGTGAAAATGTACATTTTTTTGATCTGGAGAATCCTGCTGATCTGTTTGCACTTGAGGATCCGGTATTTGCCTTGCAGGCTTACAGTGAAGACCTTGTGATCATTGATGAAGCGCAGCGCATGCCCGAGATATTTCCTGCTGTCAGGGTACTTGTCGATCAGGACCGACGGCCCGGCAGATTCCTGTTGACCGGATCCGCATCCCCTGATCTGCGCAGGTAGAGCGCTGAAAGCCTGGCCGGTCGTATAATCACACTTGAGCTTACACCGTTTCTTGAACCTGAGGTAGCTCATGATGCCATAACCCGTGACAGACTGTGGCTTCAGGGTGGTTTCCCCCCTTCCTTTCTGTCAGAAGACAGAACAACAAGTTTTCAGTGGCGCATCCAGTACCTGCGCGATGTTGTGGAGAGGGATCTCGGACTGTTAGGGTTCAGGCTGCCGCCGGAAAGGATGTGGCGTTTCCTCCAGATGCTGGCGCATAATCATGGACAGTTGTGGAACAGATCGCAACTGGCAAGGAGCCTGGATGTCGGGGTCGCTACTGCCGGTCGCTATCTCGATGCCATACTGCAGACGCTGATGGTCAGACGCATGCAGCCGTTTCATGTAGATCTTGGCAAGAGGCTGATTAAATCGCCCAGGGTTTATATACGGGATACCGGGCTGCTGCATGCGCTTCTTGGTCTGCGGACCAGGGAACAGTTGCTGGGTCATCCGGTAATGGGGACTTCCTGGGAAGGTTATGTGATTGAAAACCTGTCCGCTTTTCTCCCCATGGGATGGGAAACAGGCTTCTGGCGCACCAGTGGGGGCAGCGAGATTGATCTGCTCCTTATCTCCGGCGGAAAGGTGGAAATTGCCGTTGAAATAAAGGCCGGACTGACCCCGCGGCCAGGCAGAGGATTTTACCAGGGCTGCAGGGATTTGAAACCCCGACAGGCATGGGTAATATATCCCGGTAATAGAATTTTATCCCTCAACAGGGGAAGGGCAGAGGCAATCCCCCTGAACGAGGCTGTGCGGCGTCTGCAGGGTCAGGAAGCTCCAAAACGTTTCAATAACTTCATTGAACAGTAAATGCTTGAACAGGTTTCAAATATTATGGTTTCAGACAGGATTAACAGGATAAACAGGATTTTTTACAGCTCCCGGACTGAGCTCTAAAAATTCACGAAAATTCCCGTAAGCCTGCGGCTATAAATGGATGGGAAGGGCGTAGCCATTTATGCTCCTGCCGGTTAATGTATTTTCATGGCTGAGCTGTCTCTGTATGACCTGAGCCTTGAGAAATCCTTGATCATCCGTGCCAGAAGTGGTTATGCAACACAGAGTCCGGGTGAAAAAACAAGCAGGATTGTGAAGGTTTTTCAGGAACAAGTCCTAATGAGCAGGTGGATATGGTTATCCATGAGCACCCCATGCATAGCACGGGCTCCTGATGTCGGTGAGGACCTTTCCCAGGCCTTCAAGAATTTTTTTGTCGTTATCGTCTCGAAAAATTTTCCGGCGGTCCATTCCCCGGATTATAATGTGGTGGAGAGTACCAGGGGCGTCTGTTCGGGAGCTTCCTGGCATGGTGCAGGGTCAGCATGTCCCTGTCAGAAAAGAAAGTCCAAATTTCACGGACATCCCTTACTGCCCTCTATTTCAAGACCTGACCCCAAAGGGCATTATTCTTTCGTCAGTATCTGTATATCTGTTTTCCTGTAATCTGCTATTTTCTTGAGATCACGGTCAAAAGTTATCAGGTTTCTGCACTTTGATTTTTCTGCGAGAATCAAGTGCAGGATGTCATTGATGTTTTTGCAGTTATCGCTTTGACAGCAGATGTCCACCGCTTCTTTCATGTCTGTATAATCGTGTTCCACCCTGACGAAATGAAAGTAAAAGTTGCTGTCTCGACTGATAATACGACTGTCTATTTTTAATTTTGCCATAGTGAATACGAATTCCTGCAAAACAAGTGTGGAGAGTACAAGTTCATTATTGTTGATCAAATCTTCCAGAATATCAAGGGATTGTTCTTTTTTTCGTATATCCTGCTCGACACCGGCGTAGATCAGTATATTGGTATCAAGATAAACCATTGTTCATCTCATCCATCAATTCATGTATATTGACATTTTTATCTATCTTTAGATGCCTGTTTCTAATTTCCTGCAAATAGGCACTATCACCTTCTTGAGGCAACTTCACTTCAAAGGGCAAACCTTTCTCTATCCTGACTTTGTTCAGAAAAATATTGATAGCGTCTGAAACGGTCAGGTTGTATGCCTTAAAGATATCTTTTGCAGCATCCCAGGCTTTGGGATCTACTTTGATGGATGTCTGTTTTCTTGCTGTCATAACCGATCTCTCCTTTGAATTAAGATACTTCTTTTGAATTATGATGTCAATGTGTTTGGTAATCCGGCAATGATAAATGGTATTGTCATTCTATAGGGAATGCCATCCATTATTGCTGGAACTATCGCTACCTGCCTGACAGGGGCCGTGGCAGGGATGTTGTTTTGATGGGGACGCTGTTTTAATGTTGAATCGGCATACTGAATAAGAAACCACGCAGGGGCGAACATACAGATAGAGGGTCAGGTCTTTAAAAATCAGTTTTCCGGGGAGAATGACATGGCCGCTGTATCTGTATGATCTGAGCCTTGAGAAATCCTTGATCATTCGTCATGCATAGCACGGGGTCCTGGTGTCGGTGAGGATCTTCCCCAGGCCTTCAAGAAATTTTTTTTGTCGTTATCGTCTCGAAAAATTTTCCGGCGCTCCATTCCTCGGATTATAATGTGGTGGAGAGCACCGGGGGCGTCTGTTCGGGAGCTTCCCGGCATGGTGCAAGGTCAGCATGTCCCTGTCAAAAAAGAAAGTCCAAATTTTACGGATGTTCCCTACTGTCCCACGGCCGCTCACAGCATGTTCCCCCTCGATCAACGTCCAGATAATCAAAGCGGCCGAGCCGCAACAGATTTTCTCCAGCTAAATATGGGATATTTTCTCGGATATGAAACAATATAAAGAAAAAAGGATGCTGATTTGAAGATTGCAATTCAACCCCGTTTTGATGAACTATGTTCCACTCAAACATCTTTTACAATCCTGGATCAGGCGATCAAACGATTGGCAGACAATAAGGATGAGCTGCTTCTATTATTGGAGC
>JANTFJ010000324.1 GCA_024763495.1 Desulfobulbaceae bacterium
ACGGAATGAACCAAATTTTATTTCCATGCAGGCTGTTTCCGGTTCTGTTGTGACAATTGAATCTGAATTAATGGAGCTTAATGGAAATATTTTAATGATCCCCAGTGCTGATCCAGGATATGACTGGATTTTTTCCCATGGAATTGGTGGTTTTATTACCAAGTATGGTGGCGTTAACTCCCACATGGCGATTCGTGCCGGGGAATTAGGTATTCCCGCTATTATTGGCGCTGGAGAAATATTGTATAGCAAATGGTCTGCTGCTCATAATCTTGAAATAGATTGCGCCAATCGAAGAGTACGGGTTTTAATGTGAAACTGGTAGCCATAAGTCAGAGGGTTATGGCACATCCTGATCATGAGGAACGTATGGATACCCTTGATCAACAGTGGATGCGTCTGCTTCAAGATAGTCGTTTACTGGCGGTTCCTTTTCCTAATTGCATAGACTTGTCGTTGTCTTTGTTAAAAAAGCTGCCAATAGAGGGGGTGCTGTTAACAGGAGGTAATGATTTGACTGGCTGCCAGGGTGATGCTCCTGAACGGGATGAAGTAGAAACAAAATTGCTGGATTTTGCCTTAAAGCATCGCTTACCGGTACTGGGCGTCTGTAGAGGGATGCAGTTGATTCAAATCAGGTACGGCGTAAATCTATACCCAGTTGATGGTCATGTGGCAAGGCAACAACTAATTCAGGTAGGAGGAGATAATGAAAAAATTAATAGTTTCCATCGTTGGGGAACAAGAGATACTGTTCCTCAACTTATAGTCTGGGCTAAAGCCATGGATGGTGTCATCAAGGCAGTTCGTCATCAAACTAAACCTATCATGGGAATTATGTGGCACCCGGAACGTTTTACACCTTTTCGCCGGCAAGATATTAAACTGATCCATAATTTTTTTTATAGAAATCAGTATAAAACAAAGGGTTCTGATGAATTGCACCTGAATAGTTATAATAATAATTTCGTTTGCCAGCCATAAAGTAGTTTTTTGGAGAAACATTCTATGAAACATGGCGACTTTTCTAAATTAGCGTCCCAATACCATAATCGTCCAAGTTACAGTTCAACTGTTTTGAAAATTTTATTGAACCACATTTGCTTGGGTAATCATGACGTATCTATTGTTGAAATTGGTGCAGGAACAGGCAAGTTGACACGTCAACTTTTAGATATGGGTTTTTCGTGTGTTGCCGTAGAACCAAACGATATGATGCGGGAAAAAGGCGAAAATTTTACTGAGGGATTACCGGTTAAATGGTTAAACGGGTGTGGTGAAAAAACAGGCATTGAGGCAAACACCTTTCATTGGTGTATAATGGCATCTTCTTTTCATTGGACTGATCCTTATAAATCACTGCCTGAATTTTCTAGAATTCTTAAACTAGGAGGTTATTTTACAGCTATGTGGAATCCCCGTGATATTGAAAAATCACAATTTCACCAAGATATTGAAAATAAAATATACAAAATTGCTCCTCATATAAAACGTAAATCATCAGGTAGCAAACAGCATCTTATGGATATCGAAAGACTTTTGGTGAACATTGGTCATTTTAAAGATCCATTTTTCGTGGAGGCTCCCCATGATGAAGTTATGACTAAAGAGCGATATCTTGGAGCATGGGACTCAGTTAATGATATTCGGGTGCAGGCTGGTGAGAAGAACTGGCAGAAAATTCGAAATATGATAATTGAGTCGATAAAGGACAAACAGAATATTGTTGTTCCCTATCGGACAAGATCATGGACTGTAAAAAAAACAACCGAGTGAATTCATAAAAATCACGGAAAGTAATCATATGCATATATTACAGACATCGTAAACTATACTCGAAGAAGTGTAATATTTTTGACAAACAAAATGGGGTTTTTCGTAGAATGTCCGCTTTTGAAAAAAAGGACGACCGTGCAAACTTCTCAAATCGCCTGCAGGCAGGCTCCTACAGAGCCTTGCGTTTTGGCTTAAGCCCGTAGGAACCTGCCTGCAAGTGAGTTAAAAACGTCCACTGAGGTTTGAAGACGACCCTGATGGGAGCCGTGACCTTTCACTTGTTTGCCCATGTGGGGCCTGTGGATGAAAAAATATCAAAAAAATTTAATGTTGTTTTTAATGATGTCCTTATTTTCACCAAAGAGAGTCTTGCTACTGAAAAAGAATTGTTAACTGAAAACGTTTTGCCTACTAAATATACATATTATGCCTTGGACTACTCCCTCGATAAATATTTCTCAAGCTTTAAATAAAACAACCGACTCTGTCAGAAAATTGTCTTACCGGGAGGCTATTAATGAGGCTCAAAAGCAATTATTAATTGAAGATGCTGATGTTTTCCTGATGGGTGAAGGAATAGATGACGCCGGCGGTGTCTTTGGTACTACACTTGGTCTTGTGAATAAATTTGGCACGGAACGTATTATTGACACACCAATTGCTGAAAACGGCATGACAGGCGTTGCCGTTGGTGCGGCCATTAATGGTATGAAGCCTATTTTTATCCACATGCGTCCTGATTTTATTATCATTTCTTTAGATCAGCTGTTAAATCATGCCGCTAAATGGTTTTATATGTCAGGTGGCCAGGTGCCGGTTCCTTTGACTATTCGTTGTGTTATTGGCCGAGGTTGGGGATCAGCTGCGCAACATTCTCAAAGCATACAAGGCTTGTTGACCCATTTGCCTGGGCTCAAAGTTCTTATGCCGGCTACGTCTTATGATGCAAAAGGATTGTTGGTAGCAGCAGTTCGTGATCCTAATCCGGTTGTGATTCTGGAACATCGATGGCTTTATGATAAAGTGGGCTATGTACCGGAAGAATTATTTGCAACTCCTATTGGTGAAGCCAATATCTGCCGACATGGTGAAGATGTTACTATTGTCGCCACATCCATAATGGTTCACGAAGCAATGCTGGCTGCAGAAACTCTTACCAATAAAGGCTGTGATGTTGAAATTATAGATTTACGCTCGGTAAAGCCGTGGGATGAAATATGTATTGTTGATTCAGTTAAAAAAACCGGGCGCCTGGTGGTGGCTGATACCGGGCACGCGTATGGAGGAGTGGCGGCTGAAATTGCGGCGAGAATATCAGAGCTTTGTTTTTCGTTTCTAAAAGCTCCTGCGCAAAGAGTTACTTTACCGGAGTCTCCCGTACCGGCAGCATCATCCCTTGAAGAAATTTACTTTCCTGGTCAGCAGAAAATAGAAATTGCAGTTGATAACGTCTGTAAATTTGTAAAAAGAGGAAACAAGTGATACCTGTCTGCTTTCAACAAGAAGTATCCCTGCATGGTGAAAATAATAAGCCTGTTAAATTGCTGGCCTGCGCTGAGGCAATTTCAACAGATGGGCCTTTTCCTATTGATCGGGTCTATATTGTGCTTGGTGAATTGCTCGAGCAGATGAGACGGGATTGCAAAAACAGCAACATACCCCTGCCGGTACAGTTGGACAACTCTATTTTGTCCTCCCCGCAAGCGCCAAAGAAACTGATGGATTGTTTGCGTGATAAGGCGGAGATATTGCCGGATAATATCCGGATATGTCTGCTTAATGGCGCTGGTGGCGGTCTGGGAGACGCCATTATGTTTGCTCCTGCGCTTAAAATTCTCTATGCCTGTTTGCAAAAACGAGGGGTGAGA
>JANTFJ010000325.1 GCA_024763495.1 Desulfobulbaceae bacterium
AATTCCTTGGTTTTATAGCCCTTCACATCTTCTATTGTGCAAGAACCATCTTTCCAGAAGACCAGGAAATCGGCTTTATAGGTTGTCCCGCCGCCCAGGTCAAACATAGGTTGACGGATAAAAAAAACCACATCGCCGATTTTTTGGAGGGTTTGTAAGTTAAGATACCGCTGTCCCTCTTTTTTTGAGGGAAATTTGATCCCGTCATATTCACACTTCTGCGCATGAAACTTATGTCCGAATCTTCTTCCCCTCATTGTCATCCCCCTACGCTATAATGTTAACCGGCTGATTAACTTTGGCCAATTCCTCACCAAGGAAATCAGCAATCTTTTTGATCGCCTTAAGCCTCCACGTGTCATCCTCTACTGAAAAAGGGAAACGCCATCAAAACAAGATTCAATTTGCCAGTCTTCGGCTTTTTCCCATGGTGGCTTCGGCTTCATTAATGACTTTATTCAAATTTATCCTTATAATAGTGGAAACACTTTCGCCCGTTTCCTCGGCTTCCTTTTTTAACCAGGCCAATATTTTCTTTGACGGCCTGAAATAAATTGCATCTTTTACTTTTTTCATAATCCCCTCTTTTTCCTTTACATTATAACTTGAATGGCTGTATTATGTAAAGGAAAAAGAAATAAAACTTTAAAAAGGAAAAAAAATGAGAAAGCTTCTCCAGAGCAACAGAAGAGGGTGCAAGTTGTAAGGAAAATCTTTACTACTCGCCTCTCACAAAAACAAAGTCCTGATTGACTTATTTTTAATTTTTCTATATGTTAAATAAACTCATTAAATATCTCATTAAGAATCTTTTGTTAAGGGAGGGATGCTATGATTCTGAAAATTGGGAACAAGACAGGGAAACACCGAATTGAACTAAAAAGGAAAAACATTCAGAGGGTGAGGGAGTATTTTTTGAAACATCCCGGCAACTCCATTGCTGATTGCATGAGAGAAATAGGACTATGCCGGCAGACAATAGCAAGGCATATAAAAACTATTCAAGGGCATTAACGCACAGAGGAATATTAAAAAACGGCGGGCAGGAAATAACATTTACTTTTAATTTTTTATTTGTTAGTATTGTTATTATTGAAACAAGAGGAGAAACATGATCACAATAACAGATGGCCGGGGTAAACACAAATTGCAATTAGCCAAAGAAAACAAAAGGAAAGTAAAAGAGTTTTTCCTGAAGAATCCTGGGGCGAGCAAAAAAGATTGTATTGAATCTACCGGGCTCGGTCAACAAACAGTCGCAAAATATATTCGCATTTTGCTGGATGAAGAAAAAGCCTAAAAATATGTATAACAAAGGCTTTATAAAAACATGGCGGAAGGAAATTAACAGCGATATTTGGTTAATGCCTCCCCTGTATCATAGGGTATGGAGTTTCCTGCTGGTTTATGTAGAATGGAAGCCAGTTGTATTTCCAACAGCGAAAGGGTTTGGTATACACGTCAATCCTGGCCAAAAAATTACATCTCTTAATGACATTGCAAGAAAGGTTTCCTGGACGGAATATGGGGTAGAAAAAACCCCAAACAGGAAGACGATAAAGTGTATTTTAGACTGGTTAGCAGCAAACGGGATGATAGAGCTAGAAAGTAACAGATATGGGACATACCTAAATATTTGTAATTGGTGCAAATATCAATTACAACAAGATGAGGTTGTAACACCAGACGGACGGTGCGCTGGACTATCAACTGGACACATCAATAAGAAGAGTACCTTCGGTACTAAAGAAGTTAAAAAGAAAGAAGCCCCCCCCCCGCAGCAAGAACTTTTAAAACTTTACCATTCACACTGTTATAAACTTCCTAAAGTTTTAAAAATGACTCCAGCGAGGAAAACTGCCCTTACTTCACGATGGATCGGAGACAAAGAAAGACAAAATTTGAAATGGTGGGAAAAGTTTTTTCAACGTGTTGGAGAAAGTCAATTTCTCACCGGAAATAATGATCGAGGGTGGAAAGCTGATTTTTCCTGGATTCTAAAACAAGAAAATTTTTATAAAATATTGGAAGGGAAATATGACAATAACAATGGTCAACCTTCCCAACAAGAGATACTAGAACAAATCAAAAGAGCAGAGGATAAATTAAATGGCAAATTTGAAAATACCGCCGCAAAACCTTGAAGCCGAGAAAATTGTGTTAGGTTCATGCCTTCTAAGACCAGAAAATATTTTCTCTGCTCTCCAGAAACTTACTCCTGGAGATTTTTACAATAACGCCCATCAATCAATTTTTTCTGTCATTGGCGAAATGCACAACGAGGGAACAAACGTTGATTTAGTAACCGTCGTAAACAAGCTGAAACAGCAAAACAAGCTGGACGAAACCGGAGGCCCAGTATATATCGCCTCGCTTACAGACCTGATACCCATGAGTAGCGTACTTGACACCCACGTTGAAATTGTCAGACAAAAAGCCCGGTTGCGGGATATTTTGCGGACAGCCCTCGCGGTGGTTGAGGATTGTTACTCCGAAGTCGGGGAATATCAAGACCTGATTAATAGTCTGGAGAAGGCTATATTTTCTGCCCAGCAAGACACATCGACCGGCGGCTTTGAAAAAATTGGTGAAATATTGAAGCGAAATCTAGCCACCATTTCGAAAATCAGGTCAGGTGAAAAAAAGCATGATGGGATCAGGACAGGTTATTACATGCTGGACAAAATACTATCTGGTTTTTCTCCGGGTGAATTTGTCTTGATCGGGGCCAGGCCCAGCATGGGGAAAACGGCACTTGCCATGAACATGATAGAAAACATGGCGAAGAATGGACATGGATCAGCTATATTTTCGATGGAAATGAACAAGCGTTCCCTTGCTTCCCGCTTAATTTCTTCTGTTGCCCGGATTGATGGGGTGAAGGTTACAGGTGGCATCCTGAATGATGAAGAGTTCCAACAAGTCCGCAATGCCTGTGTGAAAATAAGCGGGATGGGAATTTACATTGATGATTCTTGCGGGCTCACGATTGACCAGATCAGGAGCAAGGCGCGGCATATTGTCGCAAAAGAAAAAGTATCGTCAATCTGGATTGATTATCTCCAGTTGGGGAAAGCGGAGGCAAGATCGCGGGAAGAGGAAATAAGCAAGCTCTCCCAAGGCTGCAAAGCAATGTCGAAGGAACTGGAAATACCGGTTATCGCCTTATGTCAACTGAACAGGAGCCTTGAAAACAGGACAGATAAACGGCCTATACTGTCAGATTTGCGGGAATCAGGCAGCTTGGAACAAGATGCAGATGTTATTCTTTTTGTTTATCGCGATGAAGTTTATAACAAAAGTGCAGATAATCCTCTAAAAGGTATGGCAGAGCTAATAATTGGGAAACAGCGAAATGGGCCGACAACTACAATTCGTTTAGCATGGTTGCCCGATTATACCAGATTTGAGAATTGGACGGGGGCAGAGGAGTATTGAATAGGGTAATTCCTTTTTTTAATAGTCTTGACAGCCAGTAAACAAAAGATTACAATACAAACATGAAATCAAAAAAAGAAAAATTCGTAAGGGTCTCTCTCGAGACTCACAGAAAGCTCAAGGTTCTCTCTGCTGATGTTGAAGTGTCAATGGGCAAGGTGCTTACTCTGCTGGTTGATAAGGCGACT
>JANTFJ010000326.1 GCA_024763495.1 Desulfobulbaceae bacterium
GGTGCCGGAGATTTTCGTGATCAGACTGACGCAGCATACTGGTGCTATGTAAGACAGGCTGATCGCGGAAATATGCGGTGCCCTGTGAGCAGTTACCATGAATGTTAATTTTAAGGGACAAACCCACTGAACCGGCATGGCCGGTTCAAATTTTTCCCAGCCACCCCCGTACATGAATCTGAACAGTTACGAATCGGTGGTTGGGGAAGTTTTCGCCCCTACCTGAATAGTTATAAAATTACTTGATTAAAAAAGATGACTTCTAAAAATAATAAAAAAATAAATCCGGCTGCTAAAACCGGCTGGATTTCTCATAAACGGGGCTACGAAATGACCCAGGCCCCTTCAATAATCAAAAATATTATTAATTACTTAATTAAAGAACGGGTAGCTGTCACTCTTTATGATAAAAATTATCAGTCAGGTACTACCATTGTTTTTGATGTCAAAGACAACAAGTTATTGGTGGATAAACCCCGCGACTGGATAGGAATTAAACGAATCAGGGTTGTCTTCAAGGATGCGGCATCACTCTGGAATCATTTTGTTACCTTTGTTGTGTCGGAATCAAAGGATACCCTGTTCCTGCGGATGCCGACCGAACTGTTCATGCTTCAGCGTCGGGCTCATTTCCGGGTGGAGGCACCGCGTGACAGTTTGGTTACTTTCCGTTATAACCAGAAAAAATGCAAGTTGAAAATCAGGGATGTCAGTGCCGCAGGTATGCTGATGTTTGAAAAAAAAGGCAATGTCCCGCCCTTGCATGGCAAAGAAATCAGTGAAATATTGATTTCAATTCCGGTAATGACCAAGGGGCCGGATATGAAATTAAGTAAAATACGGTTTACCATTCCTCAGGGGAAGGTTGTCCGGAGTGTGCTGGATAATGATACGGATACAGAATTTTTTGGAGTACACTTTAAAGCAGAGGGCAAGGAAGAGGCCCGTATCCTGCAATATGTCCGGCAACGAGAGCTTCATTTGCTTCGTAAAGGATTATAGACCCCGGCTTTTAACGACCATAACGTAAGCGCTTCATGAACACCACCCTGCACGCGCTTCAGCCCTGTGATATACCGATGTATTATCGCAGGGCATGGCTAACGTACATGGCGTGAATCACTTACCGTTATGGGGGTGTCGTCTCCTGGGTGTACTTTATTGAGCGTTGTCCATTAAATCAACGGGCTCAGCATTACTACCATTTTCTGAGAAGATGCAAGTGTAGCGGCAATTAATGGAATTTTGCCACCTCTTCCTGAAGTTTCATTGCCAGTTCGGCAAGTTCGGAAGCAGCCGCCTGAATAACATTGGCTCCCTGGGCCGTATCGTGAGCCACATTGCTGACTCCGTGAATATTACTGGAGACATCAGCCACTCCATTTACCGCTTCTTTGACGCTGCCGAGAATTTCATTTTCAATATTTTCGGCCAGATCACGAATGGCTGTCGCATTGTCTGCGGCATTGGTCGCGCTTATTGCCATGGTCTGCGCTACCTCGTTAGTTGTGGCAGTCTGTTCTTCAACCGCAGCGGCAATGGTAGAAGTTATCTCGTTTACTTTTTTATTTGCCTCAGCGGTCATGTTGATATTCTGGACAACGTCTTCGGTCTGGTTCTGGATTTCCCTGATTTGCGTTGCAATCTGCATTGTTGCCTCAGCCGTCTGTTTGGCCAGGTCTTTGACCTCGTTGGCTACTACGGCAAATCCTTTCCCCGCCTCGCCGGCCCTGGCCGCCTCTATTGTCGCGTTCAGGGCAAGCAGTTTTGTCTGTTCACTTATCTCGGTTATTATTTCAATTACTTTGCTGATATCGTTGGCGGATTGGGTAAGTCTGCTGATTTTATCACTGGATTCAATGCTGTACTGGCTGGACTGCTGGGCCTGATCCGAGGCCATGACGCAATTTTCCGCCACCTCTCTTATTGAGGCTGACATCTCTTCTATGGCGGCGGCAACGCTGTTAATATTGTTGGTCATTTCCGTTGAATTTGCCGATATATCACCAGCTCCGGCTGTCATCTGTTCCGCTGTTTCGGAAACTGTCTGCATGTTGGCGGTTATTTCTTCAGCTGCCGCGGCAACAGTTCCTGACTGCGAGGTCAATTCCTCGGCTCCACTTGCCATCTGGTTGGAAGTAGCGGAAAGCTCTTCAGATGAGGCGGCAAGCTGGGAACTGTTTTCCCCTATCGCCGCTATCATCTTGCGCAACTGCTCAGCCATTTCATTAAGCGCTGTCGCCAATTGGCCTATTTCATCCTTTTGTTTTATGGCAATTGTGCCGGAGAGATTTCCAGCGGCTATATCAGCGGCAAACCGGACGGCCTTGTTCAGGGGCAGGACGATCTGACGGGCTTGAAGAAAAGCCATGATAATGGCCAGACCGGCAAGAATCAGGCTGATGATAATAATTTCCTTTTCCAGCTTATGGATTGGTTTTAATACTTCCGCTTCATCGATTTCCGCCAGAATTGCCCATTTGACCCCGTTGAGATCAAGCAGAGCAAAGGAGGACAAAACGGGATTGCCATTATAGTCAATAATTATTTTATGGGCAGATGTACCACTTAAGGCTTCCCTGCCTGCCTCTGTATCAACCTTACCTTGGGACGGATGGGCAAATGAGGCAATAACCGTATGGTTGGTGGGATCAAGAAAAGAATCAGAGCGCATGAGTAAATCAGGGCCGACCAGGTATGTTTCGCCGGTTTCGCCCATGCCGGTTCGTTCTTTCATTATGTTATTGATGGCATCAATGGAGATTTGCAAGGCAACTACGCCGATAATTTTGCCGTTTTCTTTAATCGGCGCGGCAATGAACTGGGCAGGAGCTCCAGCAGATGGGGCATAAGGTTTGGTATCGGAAATGGCAACTTTGCCCTGGCTTGCCAGTTGCCAGACATCGTGCAGGGAAGAGTTAATTTCACCGGCTCGCTGGCCGAAATCCGCTTCCTTGGTAACGGTAAAACTGGTGTCGCCATGCTCCGGAGACATCAGGAAAACATCATAATAGGAATATTGCTCCATGTAATATTTGAAAAAATTAAAATATTTATCGTGGACTTTTTTATACTCGCCGGGAGCATCATATCGTTCGTTGGTGTGACCTTTAAAATTTCCACCTTTTGGCCCGCCGCCGGCCGCAAAGGCCGCATCTAATTCCTTGAAGGCCTGGAGGACAAAAGGGTCATTAGCCAAAACCCGCGCATCTCCAAGCCGTTCATTAAAAAATGAGTTTATCTGGTTGCCTTTTATTGTCCGTATTGCCTCAAGCTGGGCAAATGATTTTTTCATTAATTCCTTGCCGGCCAGATTTACAGACCACCAGCTGACTATTGCCAATGGAATTATAGTGGCCATGGTAAACAGGACAATGAGTTTTGGCTTCATGGCAATATTGTTTAAAGAAAGCATGCTTTATTCTCCGTAAAGAAAAATATTAATGATAATAACTTTTATTATCTTGCTATTTTTATTTTCTTTGTGTCAAGAAAAAAAGTCATTGCAATGCTTTCGTCTTGTTATGGTATAAATGATAGCGATCAATAAACCACACCTTGACTTTTGAGAAGGCACGGCCTGTAAGCGTTTCAGGGATGCCGCCATGTGCCCGTTTCAACGCTCG
>JANTFJ010000327.1 GCA_024763495.1 Desulfobulbaceae bacterium
CAGATGTGCTTTAGCTGTGCTTGATCTGGCTGGTGCAGCATACTTGTGCTATGTAAGACAGCCTGATCGTGCGCAGATGAAGTGCAGCTGAATAGTTACGCATTTTTAAAAAATAAGCGCTGTCATATAATTGATATTATAAGCATTATTATTTTTAAAAAACACATGGTTGGGAGAAAAAGGCGTTCTCGGACAACCTTTCAGCTGTTCTAGGTGGTGTTACCTAATTGTTTTTTAAGCTTTGTTGTTACTTATTTCTTTTTATTATTATTTCTCTTCTTTGGCGAAATCTCCTTGAAAAACCGCTGGAAATTCAGTAGTGTCTTTGGCTCTGAATTAATTACGATGATTTTGTCAAAAAGGTAACGGTCGAAGAAATTTTGTTTTCAGGCTATTTTTCAAATCATGGAAATTATCAGTTCCTGCGTAATTCTGTTACATATCAGTTTTTGCGGCAGCTTTCCCAGCCTGGCACGTTTATAGAAAATTTTCAGATTTATGTGATTTTTGCCCCAGCTGCTCGAAAATAAAATTTTTGTTCATAATTTATATAGTTTAAGGAGAAGCAAAATAATGACAGCCAAGATTATCAGCGGAACCGAAACAGCTAAGGCCATTCGTGAAGAGTTGAAGAACGAAATTGCCGAATTAAAGGAAAAACATGATATAGTCCCCGGACTGGTAACCATTCTGGTCGGCAGTGATCCTGCTTCCCAGGTTTATGTCGGAGCCAAGGAGAGAACCTGCAAAAATCTTGGTATGTATTCTGAACGTTATGATTTGCCCAAAGACGCTTCTGAAGAGGAAGTGTTGAGTCTGGTTGAAAAGTGTAATAAGGATGACAAGATAAACGGGATTCTGGTTCAACTTCCTCTTCCCGGGCATATTGATGAGACTAAAGTGCTTTATGCCATAGATCCTGAAAAGGACGTTGATGGTTTTCATCCGGTAAATATCGGTAAAATGATGTTGGGAGTAGATTGTTATCTGCCCTGCACGCCGCATGGCATGCTCCAATTGCTTGAGCGTAACGGTATTGAGACCAGCGGCAAGGAATGTGTTGTCCTGGGCCGCAGTAATATTGTCGGTAAACCAATTGCCAATCTCATGTTGCAGAAGCGTCCCTCCGGTAATGCTACTGTGACTGTCTGCCATACCAGAACGAAAGATACTGACTTTCATACCAGACGGGCTGATATTTTGATTGCCGCAGTTGGCGTGCCCAATCTCATCAAGGCTGATCAAATAAAGGAAGGCGTGGTAATCCTTGATGTCGGCGTTAACCGGATCGGCAAAACAGCTGAAGGTAAGGCTATTTTAGCCGGTGATGTTGATTTTGAATCCGTCAAGGATAAAGCCGGGGCCATTACCCCGGTGCCGGGCGGTGTAGGCCCGATGACCATTACCATGTTAATGAAGAATACTGTTCAGGCGGCTAAAAAAGCAGCCGGACTTAATTAAGCTGGAGGATAAGATGACTAGGCTAACTGGATGCGAGGGTTGCGGCGATCTTACCTGTACTTCAACCCTTGAAGTTCTTGGCAATGATGTTTCTAAAAATGTAAATACTGCCTACGACCGGGTGCAATCCCGGGGAATGGCCGCATGTCTGTTTGGTTCAGGCGGAACCTGTTGCCGTAATTGTAATATGGGGCCCTGTCAGATCATAGACGGAGTTGAGGAGATGATCGGCGTCTGCGGTGCTACTGCCGAGACAGTTGCCGCCCGAAATTATATAAGAACCATTGCCGCCGGCACTGCGGCTCATGCCGATCACGCCAGGGAAATGATTTTCGGTTTTATTGCCACGGCCAGGGGAGAATCACCTCATACTATTCAGGATGAAGAAAAACTTCATATGCTGGCAGAGGTGTTCGGGGTGGAAACCGAGGGGCGGGATAAAAATGATATTGCCCTGGATCTCGGTAAACTGGCCTTAGCTGAATTCGGCAAGCAGGAAGGTACCCAGGTTATGCTCAACCGGGCCCCGCAAAAGAGACAGGAGCTGTGGAAAAGGCTGGGTGTTGAGCCCCGTGGCGTAGACCGCGAGGTTACGGAGACCATGCATCGCACCCATATGGGGGTTGATCAATATTATAAGAATATCATGCTCCAGGGCGCCAGGACTTCGCTGGCTGACGGTTGGTCCGCTTCAATGTTATCCACTGATCTGACCGATATCATGTTCGGTACCCCGGTTCCCATCCGGGCCCAGATTGATCTTGGGGTATTAAAGGGCGACATGGTCAATGTTACAGTACATGGCCATGAACCTCTGCTGGCCGAGGCTCTCTGCCTTGCCGCCCAGCAGGAAGATATCCTGGCTTTAGCCAAAAAGGCCGGAGCCAACGGAATTAATCTGGCCGGAGTCTGCTGTACGGGTAATGAGATTCTCATGCGCCGGGGTATTCCGGTTGCCGGCAGTTTTATTCAGCAGGAGATGGTGCTGGCTACCGGCGCGGTAGAGGCCATGGTGGTTGATATTCAGTGTATCATGCAGTCGGTTGCCGAGGTTGCCAAAAATTTCCACACCGACATTATTACTACCAATTACCGGGCCAAGATGCCCGATGCAATTCATATGCAGTTTGAAGAGGAAGATCCTCTCGGATCAGCCAAGGAAATCTTGAAAAAGGCCATTGCCAACTTCAAAAAAAGGGGAAATTATTATATTCCCGCAAAGACCAAGTTCGACATGGTAGTTGGTTTCAGTCATGAGACTATCAATTATATGCTTGGTGGCCGTTTCCGTAACAGCTACCGGCCCTTAAATGATAATATTATTAATGGCCGTATACGCGGCGTAGGCGCAGTTGTCGGCTGTGAAAATTATAAAATGACTGATGAGGGCCATGTCAAGGTTGCCATGGAGCTGATTAAAAACGACGTATTGGTGCTGGCCACCGGCTGCGCGGCCCAGGCCCTGGGACGGGCCGGTTTGATGACCCCTGAGGCTGCAACCAGGTACGCCGGGCCCGGTCTGGCCGAGGTCTGTGAGACCGTTGGTATGCCGCCGGTGCTGCACATGGGATCATGCGTTGATAACAGTCGGATTCTTATTGCCGCCACTGCCATGGTTAAAGAAGGGGGCTTGGGCGATGATATTTCCGATCTGCCTGCCGCTGGTACTGCTCCAACCTGGATGAGTGAAAAAGCGGTATCAATCGGCGAATATTTTGCGGTCAGCGGTGTTTATGTCATATTCCCCAATCTTCCGGTCAGTGGTTCCAAGAAGATGAGCAAATATCTCTTCGAAGAAATGGAAGAGATGTATGGCGGCATATGGGATGTTGAGCCTGATTCCGTTAAACTGGCGCAGAAGATGATTGCTCATATTGACAAGAAACGTAAGGATCTCGGTATTGACAAGAAACGGGAAAGGGTATTGTTTGATATGGAGATGCGTCGTGATCTGACTTCGGGCGGCTCTATAAAGGATGTTGGTTGTCATGGGCCGGCTTGATTAAATTAATAATTGTAACTGCTCACAGGGCACCGAATGGAGTTGGTAAATGTTCGGCTAGCACCCCACCTTCGCCCGTTTAGGCGTGATTCACATAGTATACTATAGTGAACACGCCGAAACGAACAAATCTGGGGCAC
>JANTFJ010000328.1 GCA_024763495.1 Desulfobulbaceae bacterium
CTATAAACACAAATCTCAGTTGACTTAGAGGAGTACGGAGCACCCCTTGGGCCGATCCTTCGGATCAACTCGACCTGAATCTGAGCGCAATATTGTATAACTTATTTTGTAACTGCTCACAGGGCACAGAACGGAGTCTGCGCTTACCTCTTTCCGCTATCAGCCTGGCTTACGTATAACCAATACGCGGCACCGGATTGATGACGAAAATCTCCGGCACCCTTCGAAGGTCTCACTATCTTCGCTATCTGCATATACTGTTAAGGGACTTATACCCGTCAGGTAAACACCCTGAAAGACAGGGCATAAACTTCGACTCCGAGCGAGTACTAAACAGAGTCCAGGACCTTGATTTCTCTTCCGGTTTATCTGGGCCAGGAGGCTGTCCATGAATGCCATTTCTGCATTTTTTTGGTTTTCAAGGCTTCATGATTACTTTTACCATGAAAACACCCCGGAAGTAACGGGAAGCACAATTCGTACTTGGGGGTGACTGGAAAAAATTGATCCTGCCATGCCGGGTTAGTGGCTTATTTTACGATGTCTAATATAGGTGCAATGTATTCCTTGCGTATTTTTTATCGGTATTATCTATTAGACAAATAGGTATATCTATTTTAATTTTTACTTCCGAAACAGGGCATAGATGCCGAACTTTAAATTTTTATCTACACAGGGAGTAAAAAAATTATGAAAAAGCCGGTGGTGTTGGCAATATTTTTGGTATTTTGTTCTTTCTTTGCGGTTACCGCTGAAGCAGCAGGACAAAACTGGGCCGTTGTGGTTAATACCAGTGATAAAGAGACGGCTTGGAACGCGATGAGGGTTGCGCGTTATTCCTTACAGCAGGACAATTCAGTTTCTGTTTTCTTTTTAGGCCGGGGAGTTCAGGCCGCGGTAATTGATGATGAGCAGTTCAATGTGCAGGAACTTTTAGAGGATTTTGTCGATAAGGGCGGTGAGGTGCATGCGTGTAAAGCAGTCTGTGACTGCATAATATGAGCCCCGGGAAATCCTGCCCGACCGGAACGCTGAAAATACTCTACGGGATTATTGATAAGGCCGATAAAGTATTAATTTTTTAGTGACTTACTTCTGAGAAGCTGTAATAAAAAACAAGAAACTGAAGACATAATTTTGAAACTATTTACAGCGGGTTACTCCAAGGCACTTACACACCTCAAGGGGTACTGAAAAGAGTCCTTAAGATTATAAGCCCATCCCGCAGCATACTGCGGGATGGGCTTATAACGAAACAGGGTACAGGCCACAGTTATTCTACAATTTTCTCAGGCATTCCAAGAAAATGGGGAATGGGTCAAATCATTATTATTGACACAATCAGGAGAAAAATACTTAGACGAAAAAGGCTGCTCATGTCAAGAATAAAGATTTGACCCCGCAGCGCCCTAGGAAGATGACGGCACTGTTACTGTGCCGTCCGGGTTTGCCTGAATCTTTGGAGTGTTTTGCGCAGGTGAACCGTTGTAGTCATACATCGATACACTCTGTGAGCCTGTTCCTGTTTTAAAAATTGGAATTGCATAAGAGTCATAACTTATGTCCATAAAAGGCCAGGTTGTGGCAGGGCTTGTCTGCTTTGGCTGCAAAGATGATATATCACCCCTGAGTACATGATACAGGGTAAGAATCTGGGTATCACTGGCTGAAATTACTGCTGCCCGGCTAATAGTATCGTTCCAGGGACTGTCATTGGAGAACAGGGGAATTGGCAGCGTGAAATCCCTCAGTAAAGAATCGGCATAGCATGAAGCGGAAAAGAGAATAAAAAAGACTGAAATTCCAATAAAACCTGGCAGACGTTGTATGACTTTCATTTCCTTTTTCCTCTTAGGGCTCACTCAAAAATAAATTAGTAGAGATAAGATGCAATATGGATATTCTCCGCAATCAGTCCGGCTTACGTATGACTAATATGCTGCGCCGACTTGATAAAAATTCATTTTTTGTCCTCATGTGTTGCCGACAAAGATTGAATTTTTATCGAGTCTGAGTTTTGACAGGATTTGCCGCCTCCGCAAGCTGTTTTTTCAGGCTCAGAGTGGATATGACTGTGGGTATGATCGTCTTTCGTGCAACATGAACCTGATGGGCAACCACAGCCCTTTTTTCTGGTAAACCACCCAAGAATAAAAGTATAGATGGGACGGACGGATAGAGCGAGAAGCAGCAGGGTAGCAGAGGTCATCAGCCAACCAGGCAAAAGTTCAGCTGCCTGGCCGACAGAAGCAACAGCAGAGATGCCGAAATAAAGGTATACAGCATCCACTGCCAGCCCGCAAAGTACACTGACAATGGCGATGGACAACAGATATAAGGCAGTGGCTCGTTTTCCCAAAAGACCAAGCAATACGGAGATCGAGGTTATGTTGGTGGCCGGGCCGACCAGAAGAAATACCAGGGCGGTTCCAGGACTTACGCCTTTTATGATAAAGGCTGCGGCAATTGGAGTTGAGGCTGTGGCACATATATAAAGCGGAATACCAAAGGTCAGCATGAGCAGCATGGAACCGAGTCCACCGCCCAGATATCCGGTAATCATTTCATCGGGTATCAGAACACTGATAAGTCCGGCCAGCAGGATGCCGACAAAAAACCAACCGGCCAGATCAGCCCAGAGATCGGTTGCCGCATAGTAAACGCCTGTTTTGAGTTTTTCAGCCAGGCTGTGATGATGTTTATGTTTTTCCGGTGGGCAGTCGGTTCCATCGCTGCAATTTTCCATGGGACAGCTCAGGTCAGGAATTGCCTGCTTATTTTTGTCGGGCGGATTGAAAAAATTTTCAGCACATCCGGCTGTAAAGGCGGAAATAAACGCGGATATGGGGCGGGCAATTGTCATTATGGGATCAAGCAGAGCCCAGGTAATGGAAATGGAATCAACCCCTGATTCCGGTGTGGAAATTAGAAAGGCCGTGGTTGCCCCGTTATTGGCCCCCTGCTTTTTCAGCGAGGTTGCGGCTGGCAACACCCCGCAGGAACAGAGCGGAATGGGGATACCGAGCAAAGCGGCCTTGAAAACCGAACTGAAACGACCGCTGCCAAGGTGAGACGCTACATAAGCCGGAGATAAAAACATCTTCAGCATGCCGCCCACCAGAAGACCGAAGATAATATAGATTGAGGCCTGCTCCAGCATATTCCAGGAAGCGACAAGAACATTATATATAAAGTTCAGCATGGTCATTTTTTGTAACTATTCAAGTAAGGGCGAAAAACTGCCCAAACCACCGATCTGTAACTGTTCAGAGGTAAGCGAACGAAGTGAGACTCCGTGTGCTTTAGCTGTGCGTGATAAGGCTGGCATCTATACTACGGGCATAAACTTCGCATACTAATGCTATGTAAGACAGACTTATCGCGTGCAGATGAAGTGCATCTGAACAGTTATTTTTATTTTTACTTGAGCCCTAAGGCACTAAAATTGAGACATAACTATTCTTCTAAAGTAACTACTCATGGGGGTAAGCACCTAATGATTGCAAATCTCAGTATTTGTAACTGGTTACAGGGTGCCGTAGATTTTTGTCATCAGACCGGTGCCGCGTATTAGTCATA
>JANTFJ010000329.1 GCA_024763495.1 Desulfobulbaceae bacterium
CGGCATGTCTTTAGCCGGAATCCAGGGATCATCGGCTAACTTTATGGATCGGAGTCTCGTTCCTCGCTTACCTCCGGCTGAAGACATGCCGGAATGAGGAACGAGTTTTATTGGTGATGTTATATGACTTCAAATACTTATCTCAAGTCAGAAAGTTGAGTCAAAAATAAAGTAGTAGAGATAAGGTGTAATATGGACATTTAGAGAAGTGATCTAATTGCATAATTGCAGATCGCTTTTCTAAATGTTCATATTGTGCCTTAGATTTTGAGTGAGCCCTTAGCTTAATGACGGGGAGTTAAAGGAAAGACAGACTGTCAGCTTTAATCCCGGCTTAATAGGTCATTCTTACCCTGCCGCAATCCGGACAAATCCAGGTGGGGCCATTACTGATTCCCCATTGATTTTCCAGGAAGCAGTCATCGCAGATCTGGAAACCACAGGGACAATTTCGGCAGTAAGGCAAAATTTTCTTACAACAGTCACATTGATAATCCTTTCCACCCCGTCGCCGACGGGAATATGATTCTTTTTTTGCCATCTTACTCTTGTGTTGTTAAAATTTATTCTTAATGGTGTAGGTGTAAACTATGTTACTTGCCGTTGACGTGGGCAACAGCCATATAGTTCTCGGGATATTCAACCGGCACGAACTTGTCAAAAACTGGCGAATCCAGACAGACAGGAACTGCACAGCAGATGAGTTAGCCCAAAATATCCATTCGCTGTTTATTATGGAAAAAATCTCATTTTCCGATATTCAGGCAATAATTGTAGCCTCTGTTGTTCCGCCCTTGAAATCAGCCTGGCAGTCCTGCGCGAAAAAATATTTCAATCTCACCCCTGTTTTCGTCAGCAGCGCTACGGCAACAGACCTGGAGATTAATATCGATAATCGCGCTGAAGTTGGAGCTGACCGCATAGTTAATGCGGTCGCGGCCTTTGCCCGGCATCACCAACCATTAATAATTGTTGATTTCGGCACTGCCATTACCTTTGATTGCGTCTCGAAATACGGCGAATATATTGGGGGGGCAATCGCGCCGGGCGTGGCCATCTCCCTTGCCGCCTTAGGCCGTGAGACATCAAAACTGCCGGCAATCGACATCTCCTCTCCTCCTCCAAATCCCATTGGCACTAACACCGTTGACGCAATAAAATCAGGCATTCTCCTGGGCTATGGCGGCCTGGTTGAAGGAATAATCAACCAGATTAAAAAACAATTTGCCCCGGATAATCCCCATGTCATGGCCACCGGCGGCATGGCCGGGCTTATCGCGCCTTACTCGCCATCCATAAAAGAAATTGACTCCATGCTCACCCTGAAAGGTCTACAGCTGCTGTATGAAAAAAACAGTTAACAATTTACTGGAAAGCAGCCCGCCTCTCTTGGCGGCAGCTCTTCATCCGGGCGACACTATTGGCCTGGCACCGGTTGCCGGCCCCTGGCAGGAAGAAAAATTCAACCAGGGAATCCAGATCATTACCGAGGCAGGTTTTAAGACTGAAGCTCCTGCCATTGCACATTATAACTATCTTGCCGGATATGATCAACATCGTCTGAAAACATTTCATGACCTCTGGCGTAACCCTGAAGTTAAGGCGGTAATGGCGATCCGCGGGGGATATGGCTGTTTACGCCTGCTTGACCAGCTTGATTTCAACCTTATCCGCCGACAACCCAAAATTCTTATCGGGTTCAGTGATATCACGGTGCTGCTTACTGCTATCCAGCAACAGACCGGGCTGATCACCTTTCATGGACCAATGCTGACCACCCTCGACACGACCGACAAAAATCATGTTAAAGATTTATTTAGACACCTGATAAATCCCGAACCATATTCCCTGAGTCCGAATAATCTCGAAATCCTGCGCCAGGGCACAGCCAGGGGAACAATGATCGGCGGCAACCTGACTACCCTGAACCATCTTCTTGCGACCCCGGCTGAACCGCATTTTAAAAATCATATTCTTTTTATTGAAGACACGGGAGAAGCCCCATACAGGATTGACCGCATGCTTACCCAGATGATGCTTGCCGGCAAACTTGCCGAGATCTCCGGCCTGATCATGGGAACATTCTCCAACTGCGGCGATATGGAATTGATCAGGCAGAGGACTATGGAAATCATCCCTGCCCATATCCCTGTCTGGGCTAATTTTCCGGTGGGCCACACCAGCCGGAACAGGACAATGCCGGTTGGTGTTAAGGTGACAATGGACGGCAGCAACGGCTCATTGATATTTTCTGAGCCCTGGCTGGCTCCAGCCCCGTAAGCGCTCCATGAACACCATCCTGCACGCGCTTCAGTCCTGTAACCAGTTACAATTACGGTAGTTAGTGTCTGTCCATAAATGGCATTTTTGAGGATAGCTTTGTGTCCATAATAGGTATCACGCCGGTCTTTGCGAATAATATCTGTATGTGGCTCAAAAATTGAGACATTTTTTGCCGGGGCCGGAACAGACTCTCCACTAAGAACCCTGCGCCGGGTCAGGCATACGACCTGACGGGCTAGAGGAAGGTGGACTTCTTAGAGAAGTGATCTGATTGCATGCAACCGCAGGCGTAGCAGGGCTACGCCTGCGGATTGCATAATTGAAGATCGCTTTTCTAAATGTCCAGATTGCGCCTCAGAATGTGAAGTTATTTTTGAGTGAGCCCTAAGACCTCGTTAAAGTACATACAATTAACTGCTAAAATTTGGACAATTTATATCACGACATCACCGAATGAAGTTATCAGTAATCCGGAAGTTTTACCACCACTTTTGGCGAAGGTACAATTGTCACACCATACGAAAGTGCCTGAAAACGAGACAGTTAGGCAGGAAAGAAACAAAAAACTGTCTACTTTTCAGACAGACCCTGGAAAGAAAAACTGTAAATGACATTGAGTCACTCACATTAGCTATGATAAATCAAGATGTTAATGGGACAGTACAACCTTTCTATTCTGTCTGGCATACTTCTGGCAATTTCACCTGTATAAAGAGTTGATTGTTGAGAATTAATCATTTTTATAAGGAGGATATCTAATGTTTAAACTTGCGCTTATTTGTATCACTGTATTAACCTTAACAGCATCGACAATGACTTCCTCTCTGGCTGGAACAGTTGCCTGTAAAGTAACAGATGTTTATGGCAGCAAGGTTACCCTTGATTGCGGCAGCAAGGCCAACAAATTTAAAGCAGGCACTGCCGTAAAGGTGAAAACTGCTGTAAAGACGGCTGCCGTCGAAGGTTGTTAATCCTGACCAGTTATGAAGATTCCCGGTTGTTTACCGTACCTGGGAATCTTCAGTTGACTGTCTGCTCTCGATGTCTCTCTTTGCTAGCTTATAGGCTGCGCTCAAGCAGACCTACAAAATTTTCTACAGAGGGCTTAAGTTTCTTGCAGGAGCCCGTAGGAGCCTGCCTGCAGGCGATCATTAGTCGAGCTGCCGGAGGCCTCTTTTTTCAAGCGAAGTCTTGGATAGCGATCAATAAACCACACCTTGACTTTTAAGAAGGCACGGCCTGTAAGCGTTTCAGGGATGCCGCCATGTGCCCGTTTCAACGCTCGCGATAA
>JANTFJ010000330.1 GCA_024763495.1 Desulfobulbaceae bacterium
GGTGCCGTAGATTTTCGTGATCAGGTCGGCGCAGCGTATCAGTCATACGTAAGCCGGACTGATCGCGGAAATATGCGGTGCCCTGTGAGCAGTTACCTCCAGTTTATCCGGGCCGGGAGAGGCAAGAAAATACCCCCTTCAGGCCATTTACCAATTATTATGAGTTTTTTTAACAACAGTCCCTTATTTATAAGCGCCAAACGGATATATTTTGTCCTGCGAAATGATCCTGAGGCAATGGTACAGGCCCGGCAGGCATTGTTAGGAATCATTGTCTGCCTTGCTTTGCTGTGGGCCGGAATTACTGTCTTAATTGAGCCTAAAGCCAAAATTCTGCGCCAGAAATCAAGCCGGTTACAGGAAATCACTAACTCATCGCCGGCAAAAATGTTGAAAATTATGGCTGCCAGGGAACAGAACCTTATCCAGGAAAGCAAAATTTTCAAAGAAAAAATAGAACTTATTAAACTGAAGGAAAAACTACTTAAAGAAAACTGGCAGCAACGGGGTGACAGTGATCGTTTCAGCCGAATTATTTTTTCCATCTTCCCGACAGCTCCGGCTGCCATTGATGATACCCTCAAACAAATGAGCCTGCTGCCTGAAAGAAGCAGCAAAGGTTTTCATTTTTATCCGGTAAGCTTGGAGGGAGACGCGTCTTTTTTTCAAGTTTTTGATTATCTCCACTACCTGGAAGAACAGGCTGAGGTGGGTTTTATTAATAACCTCTTCATTGAAAATGTTGACAGGGCCGGGCCTGACATGAAGCAACTTGTTCATTTCAGCATGATCGTCGGAAGAATTACATTGGGCGAGGAGTAATGAAAACAAAAATGCCCATCCTGGCAATCCTGCTTTTTCAAATTTTTTCTTTACCTGGGCCGGCGGCAGCGGAAGGGGCCAATGTTCTAATTATCAGGCCTGATAAATTTTATAACCAGGCAGCCGACAAGGCAACTGTCCGGCGGGATCCTTTCAGCTGGTCACCGGAGCAGATCGCTTTATATGCTCGTTTAAAGGCTGACGAGACCGATTATTTCGCTGATTTGACTTTACAGGCTATCCTCTGGGACGAGAAAGAGCCCTTTGCCGTAATAAATAACCAGATTCTGGCAGCAGGTGAAAAGATAAACCAGGTGATAATAAAGCGAATTGGCCGAGAGGAAGTAATTCTTGAACATGACGGAGTTTTACGCACCTTTATCTTTAAACCGCTGACGGCTGATCTTGCGGAACGTAATTAATTCAATTTATCAGGAAAGGGGACGAATCGGGGTGATAAAAACAAATACCAGGCAGAAATTTATCATAGTTACCGGGCTATGCTTCGGCTTCTGGCTGCTGCTCGTGCCCCTTCTCCTTATTTCGACGCCGGCACAGGCCGAACTTGTTGAACGACTGCAGGACTTTCCGGCAACCATGCGCTGTGAAGAACTGGAAGTATCCACCCTGCTGCGGGCCATGGGGCGCCAGGCAGGAGTAAATATTTTTGTCGCTGATGATATTGAGGGAACAATCAGCTTTGAGGCTGATAAGCTTACTCTTTACGATGTGTTCCAACTTGTAATAAATTCAAAAGATCTCTATTACTCTGAGGACAATAAGGTTATTTCAGTAAAAAAGAAAGCTGACCCCACAGACCAGGCAAAGGATATTATAAATCAAAAAATATGTGCTGATTTTGGCAGGGCCGACCGCTATCTTCAACAGCTCAGACCCCTGAAAAGCGAAATGGGCAGCATATCCGTTATCAACCAGGGGAACTGCCTGCTGGTCAGGGATCATCAACAAAATGTCACGTTGATCAAGGACATGCTGAAAGAACTCGATGCGCCATTACCCCAGATTCATATCGAGGCCAGAATTGTCGCTATCAGTGATTCAGGCAAAAAACAGCTTGGGGTTAAATGGGGATATCAGAACTATCGAGACGCTGAGGCCCTGGCCTTGAAAAACAAACCGCTCAATATAGTCTCGGATCTTTCGGTTGACAGTCCCACTACCCAGATAGCCATGGGATTTATCTGGGACAACATGAACCTCAATGTTGAACTCCAGGCCCTGGCCGAAAATGATGAACTGGAGATTCTTTCCGCTCCCAGTGTTCTGGTTCTGGACGGGAATCAAGCTGAGATAAAGCAGGGGCAGGAAGTTCCTTACACATCCCAGTCCGGCGACAATCTTAACACATCCTTCCGGGAGGCTAATCTCAGCCTGCAGGTTACCCCGAAAATACTGGAAAATAATTTGATCATGCTTGATGTTAAAGTTACCAATGACAGCGTTGACGAAACAAGCAATGTCGGAGATGAACCATTGATTAACCGCCAGGAACTGACCACCAATCTCTACCTGGAGGACAAGGTTACCGTGGTTATCGGGGGGATTAAGGGTAACAAAAACATGAAGAAAACCAGCGGTGTTCCCTTCCTGTCCGCTATTCCCGGTCTTGGTAATCTATTCAAGAGTACGGATAAACGTACAGGCAAATATGAACTGCTGATTTTCATTACCCCGACTGTTGTTTCCATGAACACGGCCCGGATATCCGGCCAGCAGGCCGGCCAATATGTCAGCCGGAAACTCAAACCGCCGCTCACTGAAGAATTTTCTTCATCTTATCCGCTTATCCCGGCACAGGCAGAGAACAAGAACAACCAGGATACGAAAGAGGATCAACAATGAACCAACTCTCTTTTTTTGGCCTCAACGAATATCCTTTCAGGCTTACCCCTGATCGGGAATTTTATTTTCCTTCCGCGGAGCAATGCGCTATTGCCGAAGTCGTAAAATATGGCCTGGAACAGGGTGAGGGATTCCTGGTTATCACCGGTGAGGTAGGGGCAGGAAAAACCATGCTCATCCGTTACCTGACCAGTGTACTTTTCTGTAAATACAAAACTTCCATGGTCATTTCCCCCCAGCTTTCGCCCCTTGAGCTTGTTCAGGCAATTATCAGGGATACGGGCCTTGAGCCTGATCCCCAGGCTTCCCTTGAACAACTTCTGCACATGTTGAATGAATACCTTTGCTGCCTGGCTAAAGAAAATAAACGACTGGTAGTTGTTATTGATGAAGCCCAGGATCTTCCCCTGGAAAGCCTGGAGCAGTTAAGGCTGCTGTCAAATTTTGAAACTGATAAACAGAAGTGGCTCCAGATTCTGCTGTTCGGACAGCCGGAATTAAAAGACATAATTTCTTCTTCAAATCTGCGGCAGCTCAACCAGAGAATTACTATAGCTGAAACGCTTCATCCCCTTTCCGCTCTGGAGACAAAGGAATATGTCTCGTTTCGTCTCAGCCGGGCCGGCCGCAGTGATATGCTGCCGTCTTCCGCATTTACAAAAAATGTTTTTCAGTACAGCGGAGGGGTTCCCCGCTTGATCAATAAATTAATGGCCAGGACTATGCTTATTATGTATGGGGAGAAAAAACATTCATTTGATAAAAAAAGTTTACGGGAGGCGGCACAGTCCCTGGGCATGACTAAACCAAGAAAAAAAATATTTTTTTCTGTTATGCCCTGCACGGCAGCATTGATGTTATTCATATTTGTCATGCAATATATATAGT
>JANTFJ010000331.1 GCA_024763495.1 Desulfobulbaceae bacterium
CGGCTTTTAAGTCATGACACCTGTGTAGGTCATGGTGCGAGCGGAGCGAGTTCCATGACATTCATGCCCCAAACCATATACCTTTCCGGGATTTATTTCGCTCTGCCAGGTAACGCTTGGCGCAACCTGACCTACAAAGGAGCATCGCCACGGCGCAGGGTTGAAACGCCTGCTGGGTGGAATTCATGGAGCGCTTACCTGGCCAATGTCCTATTCAACTATGCCATCAGGCGGCAAGGACGCGCCTAAACAAACCAGCAAATCACTGACAAACAACCGGTCTTCATTTCCCTGATCCAGGCAGGGCTTTATTTTAAAATGAAAATTATAGTTTCCGCTGACCAGCCCAGTAGTATCTGCCAGAAAAACCGACTCACCCGCGACCTCGAATATGTTACCTTGATACAATGCGGTCTCCTGGCCAAGCCAATTACCATCCGCGCTTAACCACCAGAATGAGCCGTCCGGTGATTCATAGCAGAGATAATAATCAGCCATTACCGGGGCGCTGACATTATCCACAGTAACGGAAATATCCAGCTCCTCGCCCTGGCCGAGAACTACCCTCTCCCGCGCACCGTTACCCAGAAGCGCTAATTCAGGCTTAACCGGATCTATTGCCTGCTGGTGACGAACCGGCCAGAGATAAAGCCGAAAATCCTTGGGATAATTCCGCGGAGTTCCCTGGCGCAGGTTTACAGCCCAGGCATAATAAAGATTATATTCGTTTGCTGTTACGGTCCAGTAATCCCGAGGCCTCGCGTCAACAACCCCCTGTCGGGTTAACCAGGCCGCCGGCTCGCCATTGGCTGCGGAGACAACCTGCATCATGGTTTCAATATCAGGCAGCTGCCAGTCATCATAGGCGGCACTGTACTCCCGGCAGGTAATTTTAGCAGACTGGCTGTTAAGCTGCTTCAGGTAAAAATCAGCATAGTACCATTGTCTTTTATTGAAACATTCAACATCCTTAAGCCACATCAAACCGGTCAGGTTGTCAATAACCGTACCGTCGTCAAGATCGGTAAAACGCCTGGGCGGCCAGGAAATTTCCCGTGCTTCACCAATGGGGCGAAGCTGAAAGTGTTCTAATTTAACCACCGGAATTTCGGTCTTATCGGGTATTCTGGCCCGAACCCGGCGTCCGGCAGCCGGGCGTACCGCCCAGGCGAAATTGGACATTTTTTTACTGGTCATTCGCAGCTCACCGGTGCCGAAATGAATAACAAAGGCCATATCAGGCTGGACGCTAACGGTGGTAGATGTCCAATATAAAGGCTGGAGACCGACAAAAGGGTTTTCCGCCAAGGCAGGAAGATCAGTCTGGTGGTCAATCAAACTGCGGAGTTCATGCCGATTCGGCAAAGCCCAGTCGGAAAAAACAGCACTCAACTCCCGGCATTCAATCCCCTGCTGATTAAGCCGTTTAACCTGCTCCAGAGACTGAGACCAGTCGTTGTTCGCAAGGCAGTCGGCTGCTTTAAGCCACATCAAGCCGGTCCGGTTATCAGTGACTGTACCGTCGCCGTTATCAACAAAACGACTGCCGGACTCGGAGTGCGGGCGGGCTTCAGGTTCGGTCGATTCTTCTGCCCGGGGAGAAACCGAAACAGCGGGGCGATGAACCAGCAGGACGTGATGATAATCAACCATAGGCGATTTCACCACTTCACCACTGGTTAAATTTACCGACCAGGCATTATAAGAATCAGGCCCAAAGGTGGCTGACCAGTAAGGGCCGGGTTGAATCTCGCGAAAACCGTGGACATTCAGCCAGCGGTCACCATGAATTTCTTCGGCATTAACCAGAGTTTCAAGTTCCTGAACTTCAGGAAGTGACCAACAACTGCCAGGCTCGGTAATTCCGACACACTGGAATTTACCGGGAACTGTCTGCTGCCTGGACATCTCGCTGGCAGCCTGCCAGGTCATTGGTTCCAGGCACTTGCCGTCCTTGAGCCAGATCAGGCCGGTCAGGTTATCAGTAATAGTTCCATCACCGTTATCGGCAAATCTTGGATCAGGCCAGACCAGCCCGGCCTGAAGGTCGCCATCCTGGCCGGTTCCATCATGATCAATAATAGTGCCGTCAAGGTCATAACAGGTATTCTGCCCGGTACGCTGCGGTTCTACGGCTCCGGCCGCAACAGCGAAAGCGGCAGGAAAGAGGAGCAGAAAGAAACAAAAAATTCGACATTTTTTCTTCACGGGACAGGTAACCTTTTATGACAGCTATAACAAAAAGTAACCCCTGGCTGACGGCGCAGCATAAAGGGTGGCATATCTTCCGGGGGACGGACACTGTCATGATATTGATGACAGGTAATACAGCTCAAATGACCGGATCTGTCAAGCACCATATCACGGGGAATCTTCATGGAAGGCCTGACATTATCAGGATGGCTGAACCCCTCCTCATTTCCAGCCCTGCATGGACATTGACTATGGCACTTCAGGCAAATCAGAGGAATATCATCATAAAAAATCAATTCATTATCTTCAAAAGGCAGCACCACATGACAATCAAGACAGCGAATTTTACCGGTATCATGAAATGGAGCGGAATATGCTGATTCTGCTGCCAGAAGGACAAACACCAGGCAGACAAAAATAGTTTTTTTTCTCATACCTTGAAAGCCCTGGTCTCTTTATCCAGCCGGGTCAACAAATCATCAAGGGCCGGCAGATCATCGCGACGGAAATCCTGACGGGTCAATTTGACAAGCTGATCGCTGTAATCTTTAATTTTGCCGTACCTGTCACGCAGGGCCAAAACCATCGAATTCAAATCAGCCGCAAAAAGCTGAAATTCATCTTTTTCCCGTAAATGGATTTGGCTATTCAACTTACCATCACCAACGTCCTTAACCGAAGCCGCCATTTTTTTCAAGGGGCCGTAAATCCTGGCAAAAACCATTTTGGCTGTTATAAAAAAGAAAAAAACTACAAGCAGGGCGCCAACAGTGCCGGTCAACAGCATTTCCCTGGTAAAGAGATCAGCCATGGCGCTGGTCGGCAGCCGCATTGAGTAAAGGATCTTCTCAATTTTAAGCTGGGCAAGATAACGGAAAACAATTGCCGAAACAAGCGCTCCCAGCCCGGAAGCCAGGGCGAATCCGGCGATAAAGCGACTTTGTACCGGCTTATCTATAAAATATTTTTTTCTTTTAAATTGCTTAGACATTATCAAATTCTCCCGGACTGCAGGTTATAATTATCCGATTCAGCGAATTCAGGACTCGCTCAAAAACAACTTCACATTCTGAATATTTAGAAAAGAGCATTCTCGGACAGCCTCCTAGGAGGTTGTCCGAGAATAGGCATTTTTTCTCAAATCAAGGCATTTTGAAAAAATAAGCGCAGTCATATAGTTGATATTACGAGCATTGTTTTTTCAAAATAACACAGAGTTGGGGGAAAAGGGCATTCTCGGACAGCCTCCTAGTCCTGGTAAACATCATTTTGCATGATTTCATCCAGTTACCTGTAGGAGCCCAGCCCTCTGGGCGATAAAAAATGGAGCAAAGCTCATCACATGGATCGCCCAGAGGGCTGGGCTCCTACA
>JANTFJ010000332.1 GCA_024763495.1 Desulfobulbaceae bacterium
AAACGTCCGCCATATTTGTTTTCTACCAGGGCAGACTGGATAAAAATTTCCCTGGCCTCTACCTGGTTTATTCGCCCGTAATTAACCCGGCGCCCGCTGACAATAACCAGGCCGAAAAGAGTAACTTTTTCCAGGGCGACCACCCGGCCCTCTCTTTTTTGCCAATGGGGTGATGAATAACTTGAACGGCAGAGATTGGCAGCCAACGGCTCCAGCCACTCGACCTTGATCGCTGCAACGCAGCGGGCATAGAGCTTACCGGTTTCCACCAGTTCCGCAGACATGATCCATTGACCGCCTCGGTTAAATAGAGTGGAACCGGGAAACAGGCTGACTTCGCGCTGCATGGCGCCCTGATAAATATTACCTTTTATTTTCCGGCCGATATGTCTGAGGTTGCCGGCAAGTATGGCCTGGTGTATGGCATCGTCCGGGGCTGGAGTTTTGTTCATGATAAAGCCGCCAGCCGATTTTTTCCTGTTGCCCGGCTGCCTGTTTTGCAGCAGGATGGACAGGATCTGCTCATGGATATCCCGCCACTCTCTCATTCGCTGATAAGCCAGAAAGTGAGTTTTGCAGAATTTCCTCATTTTGTTTTGGCTCTTTACCTTGGCCAGGGTACCCTGATAAAGCTGCCAGAGATTAATAAAAGTAAGGAAATCCGATTTTTCAGAAAGAAAACGATTATGGGCCTCATCCGCTTCTTTTTCCTTGTCGGCGGGCCGCACCCGTGGATCTTGAATAGAGAGGGCCGCGGCAATCACGCAGACTTCATGCAGGGCGTTATTCTCCCTGGCTTCAATGATCATCCTGCTTATCCGGGGATCAAGGGGCAACCGAGCCATTAAGCGCCCCCTGGGGGTTAATTTTCTCCTGTCATTAATGGCACCAAGTTCGGTGAGCAGTCTATAGCCGTCATTTATGGCCCGGCGTTTAGGCGGGTCAACAAAGGGGAATTCGCCCGGATCACCCAGGCGGAGATATAACATACGGAGAATAACTTCGGCCAGGTTGGAGCGCAGCACCTCAGGCAGGGTAAAATGAGGTCTGTTCTGATAATTTTCCTCTGAATAGAGGCGGACACAGATCCCCGGACCTAAGCGACCGCAGCGACCGGCCCGCTGATCACAACTGGAACGGGAAATTCTGCTTACCGGCAGTTTGGTGGTTCCGGATCTGACATTATAACTCAAGATCCGGGCCAGACCGCTATCTATCACATAGCGAATTCCCGGCACAGTGACTGATGTTTCAGCGACATTAGTAGCCACAACAATTTTCATCCCCTTTATCCGTTGAAAAATCCGATTCTGGTCGGCAGCGGAAAGGCGACCGAACAGGGGCATGACTGTTGGAGTTCGAGAAGGGGAAAAACGAGCATCAGGCAGGCGCAGTTTTTTATTTAGAATTTCAACGGTCTCGCGAATATCCCGTTCCGTGGGCATGAAGACCAGGATGTCGCCGGGCTTTTCATTACTGATCATTTCCAGAACCGCCCTGACTGCCTGGTCAATATAAGAGGAATCATCAAGCAGGACTTCATCACTGTCAAGATAACGAATTTCCACCGGATATGTCCGGCCGGAAATTTCCACTATCGGGGCGTTGTCAAAGGCGGCGGAAAATTTGGCTGTATCAATAGTTGCCGAGGTTATTATCAATTTGAGATCGGGCCGGCGGGCCAGGATTCGGGACAGAATTCCCAGGAGGAAATCAATATTAAGGCTGCGTTCATGGGCCTCGTCGATGATAATTACCTCGTAGGCCCGGAGCATGGGGTCATGCTGGGCCTCGGCCAGCAGTACTCCATCGGTCATGAATTTTATTCTTGTCCTTTTGGTAGTCTGGTTACGGAAACGAATTTTCCAGCCGACCATTTCATGGTCAAGGGCGGCAAGTTCTTCTCGAACCCTGGCCGCGACAGTGGTGGCGGCAATCCGCCTGGGCTGGGTACAGCCGATTATTTTTTTGCGGCCAAATCCTGCTTCAAAACAGATTTTTGGTAGTTGAGTTGTCTTGCCGCTGCCGGTGTCGCCGGCAACCACCAGCACCTGATGTCGGCGGATCTGGTCAATAATCCGCTCTTTTTCAGAAACAATCGGCAGGTTTGGATAGGATATTTTCTGGCTCATGAGCTGACTGAAAAAGGGAAATAAAAAAGCCGAGCCTGAGCCCGGCTGTCAAGATTATGTAATTGTACAAAATCCGGTTATCAATTCCAAAAATAATTAATCCCCTTATCGTGAATCCTGTTGATTGCCTCGGGAAAGGCTTCGCATTCAGCGGCAAACACCTTGTCGGCAATGGTATCAGGGGTGTCATCATCAGCCAGAGGTACACATTTCTGGACAACAATGGGGCCATCGTCATAAATTTCATTGGCAAAATGCACTGTGCAGCCGCTGACCTTTACCCCACGCTCACTCACGGCTCGATGCACCCGCATTCCGTAGAAACCAGGGCCGCAAAAGGAGGGAATGAGCGAGGGATGAACATTCAACACCCGTTTTTCCAGGTGGGATGGCGGTACGTACAGTTTCAGGTAACCGGCCAGGAGAACAAGCTCAATATCATAATTTGCCAATATTTTATTAATTGCCTGGTTGTCATCAGCCTGAAAGGCGGGATAGCCGTAATTTTCCGCTTTTTTCAGCCCAAGTACGCCGGGTACATTAGAGATTACCACCTCTATAGAACCCTGCAGCAAACCATTTTTTATTTTTTCGTGAAAGTTATCAAGGGTTCGCCCGGTACCGGACAATAAAACCGCCATCTTCATTCCTTATGCCTCCTTGAAATCTACCTTTTTGAGCCAGTTAACAATTGCGGTGTCATATTTGCTGGTCAGGTCAAAAACCTTGACAGCCAGTTTAAACCTGGTCTCCAGGGTTGTATTGCCGGTCTCTTTCATCTCGGCCAGAACCTGTGGGTAGTCCGCCGGATCAACAATAACTGTAACATCATTAAAATTCTTGGCGGCGGCCCGGAGCATGGTAGGGCCGCCTATATCAATATTTTCAATGGCATTAGCCAGGGTACAGTCCGGATCAGAGGTGGCCTTATTAAAATCGTAAAGATTAACCGCTATAAGATCAATGGGCTCCAGGCCATGCTTTTCCATCTGGGCCAGATGGTCAGGATTTGTCTTCTGGGCCAGGATACCGCCATGTACCTTGGGATGCAGGGTCTTAACCCGGCCGTCAAGCATTTCGGGAAAACCAGTGAAATCAGCGACATCCTTTACTTTTATGCCATGTTCCCGCATTTTTCCGGCAGTACCGCCGGTAGAAAGAATTTCTACTCCCAGCCCTTCAAGCTCTTTAGCGAAACCTTCAATTCCTGATTTGTCGGTAAGACTTATCAATGCTCTTGTTATCTTTCTCATTATTGTGGTTCTCCTTAAAAATAAAAATTAGATAAATATATTCAGCAAGGGTAACAATTTACGATAGCGATCAATAAACCACACCTTGACTTTTGAGAAGGCACGGCCTGTAAGCGTTTCAGGGATGCCGCCATGTGCCCGTTTCAACGTTCGCGATA
>JANTFJ010000333.1 GCA_024763495.1 Desulfobulbaceae bacterium
GAGAATAGACATTTTTTCTCAAATCAGGTAAGCGCCAGACTCCGAGGCATTTGTCAAAAATAAGCACAGCCATATAGTTGATATCTCGGAGTCTCGCATACTCGCTTTCCGAGCATTATTTTTTCAAAATAACACAGAGTTGGGGAAAAGGGCATTCTCGGACAGCCTCCTAGATTAGTTCAGTTGGGCCTGCGCCGCATACTGTTGCTATGTAAGCAGGCCCAAATGGACAAAGAGGTAAGCGTCCTAACTTCGCTAACCCCTGTAATTGTAACTGGTTACGGTGTGCCGTAGATTTTCGTGATCAGGTCGGCGCAGCGTATTAGTCATACGTAAGCCGGACTGATCGCAGAAATATGCGGTGCCCTGTGAGCAGTTACCTCTTGTTTTTTATACCCGACAGGTAAGCGAAGACTCCGAGCGAGTACTGTCACAGAGTGACAGTCTCTCAATAGCAGGGCACTAATTTGTCAGGCTACGAAGAAAAAAAAGGATCATTTTTTTCAGTAAGAAATTTTAGTATTTAAGGAAATAATTTCCCATTACTCTTTTACCTGTCAACTGTCAAGGAGAATTTTTGTAAGTGTTTACCAGCACCTTACGGAGTCTACGCTTACCTCTTTGCCCATTTGAGCCTGCTTGAATAGCACCAGTATGCTGCGCAGGCACAGGTAAGCAAGGAACGAGACTCCGAATCTAAGGCACTGGTAAACGCTTAGAGACTTAAATATTGCAAAGATTTACTCCTTGGGTAACTCAAAGTTTATGCTCTGTCTTTCAGGGGCGTAACCGTTCTCCTGGGAGGTTGTCCGAAAATAGACATTTTTCTCAAATCAGGTAAGCGCCAGACTCCGAGGCATTTTGCAAAAATAAGCACAGCCATATAGTTGATATCTCGGAGTCTCGCATACTCGCTTTCCGGAGCATATTTTTTTGAGAATAACACAGAGTTGGGCAGGTAAGCGAGGTACGAGACTCCGCAGAAAGGGCATTCTCGGACAGCCTCCTAGGAAGAATCAGCCAACTTTACCTCAGGGACAGGCAAACAAAAAAAGCCGGTGTTGATTAGACACCGGCTTTTTATTGCCCGAATTCCACCCGAGGAATCCGGAAAGGAGAGAGAAGAAATGAAAAAGAGAGTCAAAAATTTCATGAAATAATGACCGCTTTTAATATTAAGACAGGTTGGAAGTCAAAAGGTTCCAGAAAATATATAAAATAAATTTTTGTAACTATTCAGCTGCACTTCATCTGCGTACGATCAGGCTGTCTTACATAGCATTATGTATGCAGCACTAGGAGGCTGTCCGAGAATAGCGAACCTACTGCAAAATCGGATAAATTGGCCCATTTTTCCGCTAATTTTCTTTAAATATCGCTGCTATTCGCAGAAAATGACCGAAAAAATGGTCTCAATTCTCCAATTTTTCGCTACGGCTTCTATTCTCGGACAGCCTCCTAGGAGGCTGTCCGAGAATAGCGAACCTACTGCAAAATCGGATAAATTGGCCCATTTTCCCGCTAATTTTCTTTAAATATCGCTGCTATTCGCAGAAAATGACCGAAAAATGGTCTCAATTCTCCAATTTTTCGCTACGGCTTCTATTCTCGGACAGCCTCCTAGCCTGATCGAGCACAGCTAATTGATTAATTTATTGTCTAAAATTACTGCCTGAACTTCTTGTTTTATATAACAGGAGGCACTAATCATTCATCTGGTATATTTTTAACAATCACCCGATTTCGCCCTTCTTCCTTGGCTTGATATAATGCTTTATCTACCAGATCAATCAACTCTTCCGGTTTCATCTCCACCTGGGGAATAAAACTGATTACCCCCAGGCTCAGCGTAACATGGCGGGCGACCGGTGAAGCCTTATGCTCAATATTACATTCTTCAACGCTGGCCCTGATTTTTTCCGCTACAATTTCAGCCCCGCCCCTCGGAGTTTCCGGCAGCAGGACAACAAATTCTTCGCCGCCGTAGCGAGCCGCCAGATCACTGGGGCGCCGAGCCGATTCCGTCAGGACGCCGGCCAGTATCTTTAGACATTTGTCGCCTGCCGGATGGCCGTAAGTATCATTGTATAATTTAAAATGATCTACATCACAGAGAACAATAGCCAGGGGGCGCTGCTGTCGAAAGTGCAATCGCCATTGCCTGCTGAATTCTTCATCAAAAAATCGACGGTTGGCAAGTTGGGTCAGACCATCAACAGCAGCTAGTTTTTCCAGTTTTTCCTGAATTATAATAAGTTCATTTTCCAGTTTCTCTCGACGAACAATCTCCAGTTTCTGCTGCTCATTTATATCGTCAAGCTGGGCATAGGTAAATTCAAGAGTATCAAGCATATCATTAAATTCCCTGGCCAAATCCCCTATCTCATCATTACGGTAATCAACTTGCACATCCAGCCGGCGGCCAAAGTCGGATTCATAAGTAATTTTCCGGGCATGCTGCCTTAAGGTCTTTAAAGGTCTATGGATTAACAAGTTGTAGATAGTAATGATCAGGCAAAGACTGAGACACCCCAGAACTAAAGTGGCTAAAACGGTCGTCCTTATTGTCTTCTCGCCCTGTCCAGTTATGGTCCTGGCCATGGCAATCCTGATAGTCAGAGCCGGCTGCCCATTAATGCCGGCCACCTCAGAAAGAGCATACAGGAGGCTGCTGTCAACCGGCTCCAGATAAACCGATTGATCAACTGATCGGTAAGCGTTAGAGGATAACCGGCAGGTATGATCTTTTCCGCCTTGATGGATAATAAAATCAGCATGAATTTTTTTTTGCAGTTCTGCTTTCAAGGAGCTGGTAAGGAGTTTTGCCATCAGCAGATAACCGCTGGCCGGGCCTAGTCCATCACTGGTTAAAATAGGCCGACAGGAAAGTATATAAATTTTGTCATCAACAGTGTGAATACCTGCCACCCTGGCTTCAGCAAGAGAACCAGCACCGAACGTGGTGAGAAGATTGAATAATTCAAGTGGTATGTGTTTCATCGGGAAACCAGGTTCAGCCACCGGCCTGCCGGTTTCCAGGTCTATCTCATTAGCATAAAAAACTTCCCCTCGAATATCAAAAAATATCATCACATTAATACTGGAGTTGTTCATGCTTGAATTTTCAAGATTGCTTGTCTTAAAACCAGGATTTAAATTCTCCATATAAAAATAGGCGTCATCCCAGATAGACCATTTCTGGCATAATGTATCAATATTGTCACGTATATCCTTTATGGCGTTTTCAACCCTTTTGATCTGGCAGGACGCCTCATGATCTTCAAGTTTGACAAAATTTGGAAAGACAATTTTTTGTAAAAGAATATAATTCAGCAGGCTACCGATAATAAAAAGTAGAGATAGAAACAAAATTATTTTGTTCCTGATACTTATGTCAGGCTGGAATTTATTCATAAAAAGTAACTACTCATAGGGTAAGCGTCCTACGCTTTTTCCAAGACTCCGCTTGGAAAAAGAGGCCTCTTCGGGGCAGTTGAATCTGCAATCATGATGCATATATTTATTGAGTATAGACCTCG
>JANTFJ010000334.1 GCA_024763495.1 Desulfobulbaceae bacterium
AGTTTATGCCCGTAGTATGGGTGCCAGCCTTATCACGCACAGCTAAAGCACACGGAGTCTCACTTCGTTCGCTTACCTCTGAACAGTTACAGGTCGGGGCTTGGACAGTTTTTCGCCCCTACCTGAATAGTTAGATGTGCGCTTCTATTTTCAGGTGCCCCGGCTGAAAAATCCGGTTCTAAAAAAATGAAAAACAAAAAAATACGCAAACTGCCATTTATAACCCTGATTTTTTTTCTGTTGCTGTTCATGGCCGGGGTAATTTCCGGTGAACCGTCCCGGATTTTGGAACAGTCCAAACAGATCTGTCTCAGTTGTATCGGCATAGGTTAAATTTATGGAACTGGCAAGAAAATGGGTTCAGATAGTTATCGGGTTTCTGACCAATGGTTACTGGGCTTTTCCGTTTACCCGCACCATTTATCAGGGCCCTCTTAAAGTTGTCTGTTCTCCGGGCCTTAATTGTTATTCCTGCCCGGCATCTACAACCTACTGTCCCATCGGCGCTTTACAGCAGATGCTGGCCGGGATCAGATTTAACATCGGCTTGGGCCAGTATTATCTGGGCTGGTATGTTCTTGGCTGTGTCGGGGTCGTGGGCAGTTTTCTGGGCAGAATGGTCTGCGGATGGGCCTGTCCCTTTGGCTTTATCCAGGAAATTATCCATAAAATTCCCAGCCCGGTATTTAAAATCCCCAGAATTCTCCGTTACGCGAAATATGCCATACTCTTATTGATGGTTATTCTGCTTCCCCTCATGCTGGTCAATGAATTTGACATGGGTGATCCATGGTTTTGTAAATATATCTGCCCGGCAGGAACCCTGGAAGCAGGATTGCCCATGCTTGTCATGCAGCCGGGTCTGCGCTCAACAATCGGCTGGCTTTTTTTTAATAAACTTGCCATATTGATTCTCTTCCTGGCCTGGAGTATCGTGGCCAGCCGACCATTTTGCCGGGTCGCCTGTCCTCTTGGCGCCTTTTATGCCATGTTCAGTCGGGTCAGGCTGGTAAGACTGAGGTTGGACAAAAAAAAATGTACTGATTGCGGGGCATGTCATCAAGTCTGTCCCATGGGGGTAAAATTTAATGAATCACCAGATGACGCTGAATGTATTACCTGTCTGGCCTGCATGGAGCAAGCATGTAAATTCGGCGCTATTTCTCTTGAGGTCGGGGGGCTGCCTCTGCACAGTTCTCCACCACTGAAACGGAAGACAAAACATGAACAAAAACTTTTTTAACACACTTTTTCTGACAGTTGTTTCTATTATTTTCCTGGTGGGGACTGCCGGTGCAAGGATGGTCAGTGTTGCCGGTGATGTTGTTAATATGCGATCCGGGCCGGGAAAAAATTATCCGGTAGTCTGGGAACTTGGAAAAGGATTTCCACTCAAAATTGTTAAAACTCAAGGTAACTGGATAAAAGTGACTGACTACGAGAATGACAGCGGCTGGATATTTAAAAAACTGGTAGATCGTTCTGCTCACCTGGTAGTAAAAAAAAAGATCATTAACATTCGCAGCGGCCCGGGGAAAAATTATAAAATCATTCGCCAGGCCAAAAAAGGCGTAGTTTTCAAAACTATAGAAAGAAAAAATGACTGGGTCAAAGTGACGCATGAAGAATCCAAACTGACCGGCTGGATCAAACGCAGTCTACTATGGGGATGGTAATGAAAATTATAAATAAATCGACAAATACAGTAGTTATGCTGCTTATTGTCGTTTTTTCCTCTATAGCAGTCAGCCAGGCAGCCGGAATCCGTCAACCTGTTTGGGCCGGAATCTTTTATCCGGCCGACAAAGCAGAACTTAACTCAACCATTAAAAAATTACTTAACGAAGCGCGAACAACCGGAATCAAGCCATCATCATCTAAATTAAAAGCTTTGATCATGCCCCATGCCGGCTATGTTTATTCAGGACTTACTGCTGCTCATGCCGCCCTGGCCCTGGAAAATCAAAAAATAACCAAGATAATACTTATGGGCCCGGATCACAGGGTTGGTTTCCCCGGCATTGCCCTCACCAATCTAACAGCTTATCAAACCCCGCTGGGCCGGATTGATATCCACCCGGATGCCGATATCCTTCGGCGTCAGCCGGAATTATTTAAACCTTGCCCGGCCTCTGATCAAAAAGAACATTCCCTGGAAGTTATCCTGCCTTTTTTACAGTACATGCTGCCCGAATTTAAAATAATTCCTCTGGTATTCGGGACAGGCGTCAATTCCGCCCAGCTGGCCAACACCCTGGAGCCCCTGCTGAATGACTACACCCTGCTTGTGGCCAGTTCTGATTTATCGCATTATCTCGACTATTCCGGGGCCAGGGCCAGGGACAACGAAACAATCGACATGATTCTCAAACTTGACTCCAGCAGGCTTACCCCTCTCAGCAACCGGGCCTGCGGAGCTGTTCCCATAGCAGTAATCATCGAACTGGCAGGCAAATTAAACTGGCAGCCGGTTCTTCTTAATTACACAAACAGCGGTGACAATGCCGGAAACAAAGACCGGGTTGTTGGTTATGGAGCCATTGCCTTTTACGGAGATAATGCCATGGATAACAAAAATTTACTCACTAATGAACAGGGACAGGCCCTGGTAAGACTGGCCCGCTGGACCATTAAATCACGCTTTACCCCTGGAGAAGCTACAAAGCCGCAAATTGCTGACCTGCAAGATCCAGCATTCCAAAAGAAACAGGGCACATTTGTCACCCTGAAAATTAACGGTCAACTCAGGGGCTGTATCGGCTCCCTCAGTGCCCACGAAACAATCCTGGAAGGAATTAAACGAAATGCCCTGAATGCGGCATTCAATGATTTTCGTTTCCGCCCCCTGCAGGAAGAGGAATTAAATCAAATTAACATTGAAATCAGTCTGCTGAGTGAACCTCAGCCCCTTGAATATACTGATGCCGATGATATTGTCGCCAAACTGCGGCCAGGGGTTGACGGTGTTATTTTAAAAATCGCCGGCCAGAGCGCCACTTTCCTGCCCCAGGTTTGGGAGCAGTTGCCGACTACTGAAGAATTTCTCGGCCACCTCTGTGCCAAGGCAGGACTCAGTCCGGATGCCTGGCGCACTGCCAAACCAGAAATTGAGACTTATCAGGTTCAATATTTCAGCGAAGAATAATAAGCTGTGAGATAATCCAACCAGTACGACAGTCTTCTGCGGGAACCGTGCCGCAACCCGGTGGAATTATGTTACACCGCTGCAGGTTATAACGTGGATGACGGATTAAATTCATCATGGTTGGTTAGTTCCGGCAAAATCCCAAAAAATACAGTAACTATTCAGCTGCACCTCATCTACACGCGATAAGTCTGTCTTACATAGCATAACTCAACTTTCTGACTTGTTGTTTTGTTAATGATTTCTACAAATTATACAATTTGCAGCATAGATATATCGTCATTCCGGCATGTCCTTAGCCGGAATCCAGGGATCATCGGCTAACTTTATGGATCGGAGTCTCGTTCCTCGCTTACCTCCGGCTAAAGACATGCCGGAATGACGAGCGAGTT
>JANTFJ010000335.1 GCA_024763495.1 Desulfobulbaceae bacterium
TTATCGCGAGCGTTGAAACGGGCACATGGCGGCATCCCTGAAACGCTTACAGGCCGTGCCTTCTCAAAAGTCAAGGTGTGGTTTATTGATCTCTATCTGAATATTTATGTTTTAGTAACCGTTCACCGGAAGGCTACATGTTTTATGCCGGAATATTAATGGCCTTGCCGTCCTTGACCAGGCGGACAAAATTCACCCGCATGCCGCAACAGCCGGTTTCCGGCTCGATTACAGTTCTGGTATTCATGGACTGGTCATCAATGCCCTGGTTATGAGCCACGGTCATGGCCGGATTATCCGTACCATAGCCATGGGCCAGGTAAACTACATCCTTGCGGATGCCGGGAGTGACCTTGACTATGGTAGTGCCGGTGGCCTTAACGCCATCCTGGTTTTCCAGTGAGACCCGATCACCATCCTTGATCCCCATTTTGGCGGCCAGTTCGTCATTAAGCCAGAGGGGGTTTTCCGGGATTTCGTGATGAAGCCAGGCATTATTCTGGCTGCGGTTAAAGCTGTGAACCGGCGAGCGGCCGTAAATCATCCGGGCATAGCCCTTTGGGGGTTCCGGAACCTTGGTGTAGACCGGTACCGGCGAGAATCCTTCCTCGGCAAGTTCTTCGAGGTAGAGTTCAATTTTGCCTGATTCCGTATTAAAATCAGGCTCGTCTCCAGCTTCAAGATAACTTGATTCACCCTCCTGGATATAAATGCCTTTTTCTTTTTTTATCCTGGCAATGGAAAGTTCTACATCTTCTACTTCTTTCAGGCAGTGATCAACATATTCTTCCTGGGTTTTGACCGGAATATCCTTGCCGACACCCATCCGTTCTGCCAGGCCGTTAATGATCCAGACCGGATCTTTACGCTCGAACATGGGATCAACCAGGGGCATCCGCGGAGCGATAAACTGTTTGGGTTTGTCGGCGCAGTTCCACTGGGTGCCTTTTTCAATATGATCGTAGCGCTCAAGATAACAGGCCTCAGGCAGCAGGATGTCAGCCCACATGGTTATATCGGTTGGCGAAACATCGGTTACCATGACAAAATCCATATTTTTCAAGGCTTTTCTGGTCTCGTCCTGAACCGGAAACGTCTTGATAGGATTAGCACCCCAGACCACCATACCCTTGATTGGATAAGGCTTGCCGGTAATCATGGTTTCCCTGATCATGTCGGTCGGAGTTCCAGGAGGCCTGAAGGGATATTTTTCCGCCATTTCAGCCAGGGCAAAATCTTCTGGATCATAATCATCTTCGAATTCAACTTCAGGCCAATGGACATGGCCGGCTGACATGCGGTTAATCTGCTGGATGCCGCCGGGAACGTCATAGGCGCCAAGCAAAGCGGCCAGACAGGCATGAGCCCTGATCCGTTGAAAGTCGTTGCCGTACCAGGTGGCATGGCGACCTGGATGGATAGCCACGTTAGGAGCATTTTCCGCTAAAATTTCCGCTACTTCAACAATTTGTGATTCCGGTACATCGCAGATTTCAGCGGCTTTTTTCACGGTCATCGAGCTTATGCCTTTTTTAAATTTGGCAAAACCGTTGCAGCAATCTTTTACGAATTTCTTGTTATAAATGCCCTTGTCGATAAGATGATTCATCACGGCCAGGAGAAAGGCGGTATCAGTGGCAGGTTTGATCTTGACCCAGACATCAGCCTTGGCTGCCGAGGCTGAGAAGCGGGGATCAACCACAATAATCCTGGCCCCATTCAATTTGCCGGTAATAAAATTCCTGACATGGGAGAGGTGAATATTCTCGCCGATATGGGTGCCGATAAGCAGCATGGCCTTGGCATTGGCCATATCAACATCTTCATTGGGAACATAGCCCAGGGTTTTCAGCATGGCAATTGCGGTCTGGCCCCGGCATTGATAAAAGGCTGGTTCGCAGAGGTTAGGTACGCCGATATGCTCGAAAAAGGCAGTAGGGTAATGTGCTGATGCTCCATGGTACCAGACAGCTATTCCCTGGGGGCCGTATTTTTTTCTGATTTTCTGTAAACCCTTGGCACAGGCATCCAGAGCCTCATCCCAGGATATTTTTTTCCACTTGGGGTTGCCCCGTTCACCGACATTTTTCATCGGGTGCTTCAAGCGGTCAGGATCATAGATCAGTTTAAGCCCGGCATTGCCCCTGGCACAGAGAGCCATGCCGTTGTCAATGCTTTTCGGGTTGCCTTCCAGTTTTACCAGTTGACCGTCGCGAACTTTTCCAACTAACTGGCAGCGCCAGAAACACATCTCGCATACTCCGCCATAAACAGTCTTGGTGTCCTTGAAACTTCCCGGCGCGGTAAATTCACAGGAAGTGAAACTGCTGTCAGCGGAAACCACCTTGGAAAGCGGAACAGTTGCGGCGGCAAGAGACGCTGTTTGAAGGAATCTCCTTCTGGTCATCTTTAAAGCCATATTATATTTCCTCCTTTGTTGTAAAAAAAACGATCAAACGGACAACAGCTCTATAAAAGGGCTGCGTGGTCTCGTTGATCACTACATTACTGAACTTTTTGAACCAGGGCCGAAAATAAAGAGCAAGAAATTCTTCTTCATCATCGAATTTTTCCTGGGAAACCAGGAGCCCGAGAAATTCCAGCTCAAGACTTAATTCATCCGGAATCGTGGCTTGATTTTTAAGCTCAAAACCGTGCTGCCGGTAGAAATTTTTAACTTTTACTGTGGAAGGGCCATACAGGCTGCGGTCATTATGTAGATATATAGAGCCAAATGGCGGCGCAATTGTTCCCGGCACCGCGTTAATAAATAACCGGGTATATTCTACCTGGAGATCTTCCAGGGTGGCTGGATCATAATTAGTAAGTTCAGCCAGCTCATCGGCTTCAGTTCCAGATCCCGCCTCGCGCAATACACTTAGGAAATTGGTTATGAATCCACTGGTAAACCAATCTTTTTCGGGGTATCTTACAGCAAGGGAAAGCAGCTTGTAGATATCGTCCAATTCTATTGAATTTTGGTAATTCATTAATAAGTTTAATACCTTAAGGACTGATGAATTTAATTATACTTTGGATACTATTAGACAGCGAAATTGTCCAATCTTTTTTTTGTAAAACAGGAGAGGGGTAAGAAAAAGTTAGATAAAGGAGTCTGTCCCTGTCATGCTCAGCGGATATGCTGTGAATTATATTCAAAGTGAGCGAGTCATATTAGTAACTATTGTATATTTTGTCAATGATCGACACAGGGAAAAGGCACAAAGGGAAAAGGGGACAAATTTATTTAATTCCTCTGGATGTTATGATTAACTCATCCTTAAGAATGTGTGGCGTGCCCGGCACACAACAATTACGTAAGCGTTCACCAGCACCCCATCTTTGTCCATTTGGGCCTGCTTATTACATAGCAACAGTATGCGGCGCAGGGCCAAATGATGGAATTTAAGGCACTGCTTGAACGATAACGATAAAGCTCCTGTAGGAGCCCAGCCCCCTGGGCGATCCATGTGATGAGCTTTGCTCCATTTTTTATCGCCCAGAGGGCTGGGCTCCTACAGGTAACTGCATGAA
>JANTFJ010000336.1 GCA_024763495.1 Desulfobulbaceae bacterium
GACTCCGATAGATTTTCGTGATCAGGTCGGCGCAGCGTATTAGTCATACGTAAGCCGGACTGATCGCGGAAATATGCGGTGCCCTGTGAGCAGTTACGCTTAATTAACGGGAGTTTCTAAATTAATTTTTATCACCATAGAATGGTGTAATCAACCGACAATTAAACTGTTGCCGGGAGAAACTCAATAAAACTGATAAGTTTAGTCTTGATAGTTGTCAAGCACGGGAAAAAAGAAAGTAAGCAGTTGCCGTGAGCTTGTCCGGGAATACCATGCTGCGGAGTCTCTAACTGCCTGCTGATTATAAACATAACGCCATAGAACCTCAATCCTTGCAGGAGTCCGGCACCCCGGGCGAAAAAATATCAGGTCACGCTATAAATAATAATCAATGAGAACGGAGAGGGTAACTACTCAAGGGGTAAGCGCCTATGAGTGCAAACCTCTATATTTGTAACTGGTCGGAGTCTCCCTATGGTCGCTTACCTGCAGGGTGCCGTATATTTTCGTGATCAGACTGGCGAAGCATACTGGTGCTATGTAAGACAGGCTGATCGCGGAGGTAAGCGAAGACTCCGAATATGCGATGACCAGTGAGCAGTTACCGGAGAGGAATAATCCGGGTACGGATAACACCGGGATGGGCGTTTATTTCATTAAAAACATCCTGAGTAACCGGAGATTCCAGATCAATAATATTGTAACCTATTTCTCCATTACTTTCGTTCAGGTAACTGGCAATATTAACAGAATGAGCGCCAAGAGTCTGAGAAGCGAAACCAATCATGCCCGGAGTATCACGATTAATCATAATTAGGCGGGTATGAACTGAACTGCCGGGAATTGACTCGGCAGTGGGAAAATTGACGCTGCGGCTCACTGTGCCGTATTCGAGATAATCTTTCAATTCCCTGACCGCCATGGTGGCGCAATGTTCCTCTGATTCAGCAGTGCTGGCTCCGAGATGAGGAGTGGCAATAACCTGGGGATGGGCAAGTATCCGGCTGTCAGGAAAATCAGTTATAAAACAGCTTATTTTACCGCTGTTCAGGGCTGATATAACTGCGCTGTTATCTACAATTTCGCCCCTGGCATAATTCAACAGAATCGCGCCGTCCGGCAGTTCAGCCAGAAGTTCGGTATTGATAATTTTTTTTGTTTTATCATTATACGGCATGTGAACTGTCAGGATGTCGGCCTGGCTGACCACTTTTTTCAAGCTGCGAGAAATAACAACCCGGGAGGAAAGACGATGAATATTTTCCAGGGCAGGCATAGGGTCAAAACCAATGGTTTGCATACCCTGCCCGGCTCCCCGGTTAGCTACCCTGACCCCGATCTGGCCCAGACCGAGAACTCCAAGGGTTTTACCAGCCAGTTCATGGCCGCGAAATTTTGCTTTGCCGGCTTCAACTTTTGCAGCAATTTGTTCATCCGGCAGGCCAAGCAGCTCCCGGCAGAAATCAATGGCCCCATGAATGTGACGAACACCCAGCCCTGCCATGATAAATACCAGTTCCGCCACGGCATTAGCATTAGCTCCAGGGGTGTTAAAAATGCAGATACCCTGCCGGGTGGCCTTGTCTACACTGATGTTGTTAACTCCGGCGCCGGCTCGGGCTACAGCGAGTAAATCGGCAAAATTGCCGGTATCAACCGTAGAACTGCGAACCATAATCCCGGCAGGATTTTTTATCTCCTCGCCAAGTTGATATTTTTCATCAAACAGTGCCAGCCCTTCAGTCGCTATTTTATTGATTATTTTTATTTTAAATTTTGTCATTTCTGTTCTCCTCCTGACAAAAGTTTACACTAACAAAAAAACAAAAAAAAGGGGAATGTTTTAAAAACATTCCCCTTTAATCAATCTTTTTTGTAACTACTCAGGTAGAGGCGAAAAACTGCCCAAACCACCGACCTGTAACTGTTCAAAGGTAAGCGAACGAAGTGAGACTCCGTGTGCTTTAGCTGTGCGTGATAAGGCTGGCATCCATACTACGGGCATAAACTTCGCATACTAATGCTATGTAAGACAGACTTATCGCGTGCAGATGAAGGTAAGCGCTCCATGAACACCACCCTGCACCCGTTTCAACGCCGCGATATACCTGATGTATTATCGCGAGCGTTGAAACGGGCACAAGGCGGCATCCCTGAAACGCTTACAGGCCGTGCCTTCTCAAAAGTCAAGGTGTGGTTTATTGATCGCTATCAGATGAAGTGCAGCTGAATAGTTACAAATAGGCAAAGATGAGGTGCTACTGAACAGATACATTTTTTTTACCTATGAATTCAATAAGCCAACTGATTATTAACAGGTACAACTCTTTTTGTCCGCTTTGGTTACATGCAGGTTTGGCCCCGACCGGAATTTTTTGCCTGATACAACAGCTCATCAGCTTTCTGCATCCAATCCTCTTTGTTTTGACCAGGCTCCCACTCAGCCAGACCGATACTGACTCCCAGTTTTTCAGTCGGACTTGAATAAATCTCCAGACGATCAATGGCCTCAGTAATTCTCTGGGCCAGTTGATTGGCTGCCAATAGATCAGTTTCAGGCAGAACGAGGATAAATTCATCACCGCCCATCCGCACCAGGATATCACTGCTACGCACCATTTTCGCCAGAGTTGTCGCAACTTGTTGAAGCACAGTGTCGCCTTGGGCATGACCAAGTTTATCATTAATCTGCTTAAATTTATCAAGATCCATGCTGCAGAGTGTTATTTTTCGGCCATGACGTTCAGCCCCGGCCAGCAAGGGCGGTATCCGTTCATCAAATACCCTTCGATTGGCCAGACCGGTTAATGTGTCACGCCGCACCTGCTCAAATAAATCTTCATAATCAAGGGCGCGTCTCAGTGGTTCACTAAGCACTTTCAGAGCATCCCCGATCATTTTTATTTCTTCAGCGTCAATCCTTTTACCATGACGAACGAGGAGGATGCGGCCATTAGCCAGCTTTGAGTCAACCTTCCATACCCGAACCCAAAATTCGTCTACCTGCCATTCAATGCTGTCTTCCAGGTCATTAACGTAAGCGAATGTTTTTTCCGCAACCTGTAACACCTTGCGGCGTTCCGGGCCATGACTGGAGCAAAACATGTGTCCCCGCTGACGTTCAATATGATTGTATCCCAATAAATTATGCTCGACAAAAGGCATAAGCCAGACTGAAAAGGCCTCCAGCATGCTGTTCATGTCAACTGCGCCGGCCAGGCGCCCGTGCAGATCATTTATTCGGGCCAGCCAGTCAGATTTTTTTTTCATCTGTTCCAGCTCGGAGAGCAGGCTGTCCATGTTGGGTTCGTTATCAGTTATAGCTGGATTACCTGATTTGTTTTCCGGGGTATTAGAAAAATCATTTCCGGTAAGAGCAACATCCATTATAAAACTCCTGTAAGGTTAAATGTACTGATTTTAAATGACAGTAACCAGGAGGCTGTCCGAGAATGCCCTTTCTGCGGAGTCTCGTACCTCGCTTACCTGCCCAACTCTGTGTTATTTTGAAAAAATAATGCTCCGGAA
>JANTFJ010000337.1 GCA_024763495.1 Desulfobulbaceae bacterium
AGCGAAAAATTGGAGAATTGAGACCATTTTTTCGGTCATTTTCTACGAATAGCAGCGCTATTTAAAGAAAATTAGCGGAAAAATGGGCCAATTTATCTGATTTTGCAGTAGGTTCGCTATGCTCGGACAGCCCCCTAGACGCAAAAAAATAATTTCTTGTTGTCTACCATGAATTCATTAACTGCTCATCTTTCCCTTGCTAAAATAATCAGCTTAAATACCTGGTTCTCCGATCAGGCCCTGGAAACTGCTTTTAGCCTGTTGGAAGAAGCAGAAGGTTTAATTCTTCGTAATTGTTCCGGTGTCTGTTTTCCTGGGCAGACAGATACCATTGCCGCTCTGACTTTTATCCCTCATAGTCGAACCCGCCAGGGATTTGCCATCAAAAAAGCTTGCTGTTCTCAATGCGGTTTCGGCCGGGGCAGTAAATCATACTGTCACCATCTTGGGGCTGCCGCGCTTTTTGCCCTGTCCGAAACCGGCGGACAGGAGAATCAACTGTTTCCTCTTCCTCTGCTGTTAAAAGAATTATCCTGGCTTTCCCTGGCCGAATATCTTTTTTCCCAGGTTAATTCTGCCGATAAGCCGCAATTGGCTATAACCGGTAAAAAAGTGACGTTGACGTTGGTTGACGGTCGTTTCAGTGCCACCCTGCCGCAGGATCAACTCCACCAGCTTTTGTCCCTTTTTTCCCGGCAGCTTTGTCCAGCCAGGGATAAAAAAAATCCCCTGCCCGCTGATCCTGAGCCGATCAGGGCCCTGATCGATATGATGCGGGAAATGACGGCATCGGTTAATGAGAAATCACTTAATGAGCATGGCCGACAATCACGGGGCCAGCGGCAGCACGAATCTATCTGGTTCTGGCTGTTTACAAAATTTGCTGCCTTGCTGCCTGAAAATGCCATAAGATTTATTCGAGAAAAGAAAGTTTTTTTTATTCAGGCTGCCAGTAAAACTATCGGTTTCAAGCTGAAACTTGAACCGGAATTTTCCAGCCGACTGCTCCAGTCCCTGAGTAGTAGCCTTGATTCCTTTACAATGTTGGAACCGGCGCGGGAATTTACCCGGATCAGTGCCAACGCTGACGGTTCTTTGCTGATTACCCCGTGTCTGCGCCTGAATGATGGCCGGATTTTTACCCAGGAAGAACTTGCTTCATCTCGTTTTGACAATCTTTTCCGGCTGGGGCAAGAAGGTTTTTTCCCCCTGGTTCGTCAGCTTGAGCATGAAACAATAAGACCTGTCCGCCCAAAACAAGTATCTCTTTTTGATTTGCCTGAAACAACTGAAGAAACCGGAAAACCATTTATTGTGTCGAGTAGCGAGGTAATGGCACTGCTGGAAAAAAAATCCGGGGCTTTTTTCTGTAAAAATAATGAAATTGATCCAAGTCTTATTAATCTCAAGCCGCATGATTTGCCGGACAGGCTGGAATTTGTTACCAGCCGTGAAGATGACAGCTGGTGTTATATTTCCGCCCTGTACGGGGTCGGTAATCTTCGAATTTCCCTGGCTGACCTGCTGACCGCCAGGGAAGACGGACTGGAATATCTGCCCGGCAGCGGTCTAAAGCTTGCCGATACCGCTCTTGACTGGTTTTATAACCTGGGGCGGGAACGTATCTGGTTTAAGGATGACGGCAATCCGGGCGGGGTTAAATTAAACCGTTGGGAGCTGCTGCGCCTGACCAGCCAGATAGACAAAATAAAGCTGCCCAGGCAGAAAAAATCCTTGAATTATATCCGGGGACTGCTCTCTCCCTCTTCCTGGACTGATAGCGGACAACTGCCTGAAACCCCGGCTCATTTACGTGATTATCAGGTTAACGGCCTGGCCTGGCTATATTCACTATATCAGTTTAAACTGGGCGGTATTCTGGCTGATGACATGGGATTGGGCAAAACTCATCAGGCACTGGCCCTGCTGCTGCTCGCTGCCCGCCTGAATTCAGCCTGCCGTTTTCTGGTTGTCTGTCCTGCCTCGGTAGCCCCCCACTGGATCATGAAAATCAAGGGATTTTATCCTGATCTATCAGTAGATCTATTCCACGGCGCCAAGAGAAAATTAAGCAAAGATAAACAGATAACCATCACTACCTATGGACTGCTTGACCGGGATGAAGTCTTGAGTCGTCAATATTTTGAAATAATTATTTTTGACGAGATTCATTACCTTAAAAATCGAAAAACCCTGGCCCACCAGGCAGCCTGTGATCTTAACGGTAGAATGAAACTCGGTCTTACCGGTACGCCTCTGGAAAATTCCCTGGATGATTTAAAAAGTATTTTTGATGTCTGCCTGCCGGGAATCCTGGGAACCGACCAGGATTTTAGAAATCGTTACACGCGGGAAAATGATTCCACAAAAAATAAAAAACAGCTTGCGGAACTGTCCCGGCGTATTTCACCATTTATGCTCCGCCGTAACCGAAAGCAAGTGCTGGGTGAGCTCCCGGCAATTATTGATGATCTCCAAACCTGTGAATTGAGTGATGATCAGGTTCGTCTTTATCGGCAGGCTGTCCATGATCAGGGTGCGACCCTGCTCAGGCAGCTTGATGATGACAGCGCCAATATACCTTACCTGCAGATTCTGGCCCTGATTTCTCTACTGAAACAGATATGCGATCACCCTGCCCTGATTGATCGAGAAAAAGAAGTTGAGGATTATCAAAGTGGTAAATGGGAACTGTTTGTTGAGCTGGTCAATGAATGCCTGGCCGGTTCAATGAAGGTGGTCATCTTTAGTCAATACACAAAAATGCTTGATATTATAGAGAATTATTTTGAAGACAGCCAGGTCGATTACGCCTCATTGCGCGGCAGTATGACAGTTACAAAGCGGGCGGCAATGATTGACGAATTTCAGCATAATCCTGACTGCCGGGTGTTCTGCGCCAGTCTCCTGGCCGGAGGAGTTGGCATTGACCTGACTGCGGCCCAGGCGGTTATTCATTATGACCGCTGGTGGAACGCGTCTAAAGAGGATCAGGCTACCTCAAGGGTACACCGGATAGGACAAAAAAGGGTAGTGCAGGTTTTTAAACTGGTAACTGTCGGCACACTGGAAGAAAAAATTCATCGAATGATTACTGCGAAACGTGAACTGGCAGGAGAGTTGCTTTGTAATGATGACGGGGCAGTAGTGAAAAAGCTGCGGCGTGAAGATTTACGCCAACTGTTAAGCTGGAATGAATAATGAAAACAAGGGATCCGGGCCGGAAAATTTAGCCGCTAACATCCTGTCAATAAACAATTTTATGTCGATTTGTAACTACTCACAGGGTAAGGGTTCACTCAAAAATAAATTAGTAGAGATAAGGTGTAATGTGGACATTTAGAGAAGTGATCTAATTGCATGCAACCGCAGGCGTAGCAGAGCTACGCCTCTGGATTGCATAATTGCAGATCGCTTTTCTAGATAGCGATCAATAAACCACACCTTGACTTTTGAGAAGGCACGGCCTGTAAGCGTTTCAGGGATGCCGCCATGTGCCCGTTTCAACGCTCGCGAT
>JANTFJ010000338.1 GCA_024763495.1 Desulfobulbaceae bacterium
CGCGAGCGTTGAAACGGGCACATGGCGGCATCCCTGAAACGCTTACAGGCCGTGCCTTCTCAAAAGTCAAGGTGTGGTTTATTGATCGCTATCGATCAATGCAGTAAGCTTTGCTCCATGTTTTATCGCCCAGAGGGCTGGGCTCCTACAGGGGAACCGGGGTTTTCCCGGGTTGTGGGCAATGCCCGCTTTAGTTCTGCATATTATTTGATTTTTTCCGCAAAACTTACCTTTGCCGGATCAAGCCATTTGAGCGGATCTTCCGGGGTGGTGGAATGCCTGATTTCCAGGTGCAGGCCCTGGCTTAACAGGCCGACATGATTGCTGGCCGTGCCGATGATCTCGTTTTTCTTGACCCGGTCTCCGACTGTTTTAATTATTTTGCCAAGGCCGCCCACTAAGCTGTAATACTGTTCACCATGATCAATAATAATTAATTTTCCATAGCCCCGCAGGAAGTCGGCAAAAACTATTTTTCCGGCAAAAACGGCTTTAATTTCCGCTCCGGGATCAGCCTGGATATCAATGCCGTTGGCAAAGGTGGAGATGTTAAATCTGCCCTCAGTTTTTTTGCCGAAAGATTTGATTATTTTCCCTTGAACCGGCGGAGAAAGTTTGCCTTTTTGCATAGAAAATATTCGGTTGATTGCCGGCTGTCGTTTTTTAAATGGTTCAAGGGGATAGGCCTTGATCCTTTTAAGATTTTCTTTATCCTTGATATCTGCAACCTGCTGTTCCAGGTCGGCAATAGTTGAGGATAGACTGTTGGCAGCTTTCTCCATTTCCCGAATGGCGCGTTGATACAGTTTTTTTTCGGTATTTACCCTTTTCAGCAGCTTTCGCCGAGCCTGGCGGATTTTATCCAATTCCTCCTGTTTTGCTCTTGCTTTGGTAATTGCCTCGTTAAGTTTTTTTTTCTCTGCCAGGTAGGTTTGCCTGGCTTTTTCAAGTTCAATTATTTTTTCTTTGTAAATCTTAAACAGGCGGCGGTCATTGCGCAGCATCATGTGAAAATTTTCATTAAATTTCAGTAGATCCGGCAATGATTCAGCCGAAAAAATTACGTTTAAAAAACCGATGTTGCCCAGCCGATAATATGCCGCAAGGCGTTTCTCCATATGTTTTTGCAGAGTAAATTTGTCTTTTTTTGTTTTGGCCAGGATTTGTTCTTTTTCTTTAGTAAGAATTTCCTGTTTACTGACAGCTTTTTTTAGCTGAAAAAGCTGGATGCCCGCGTCAATAATTTTTTGATCTATTTTTTCCAGTTCGGCCAGCAGATTCAGTTCTTTCTTTTTTGATTCTTTGATTCTGATCCGGTGGTCTGATATTCCCTGCCGTACCCGCTCAATTTTTTTCTTTTGTTCAAAGAGATCATGTTCAAGCGGAGCAGTCTGCGCGGCAAGGCTGAAAGCAGGTAACAGGACAGCCGAAATCAGGCAGATCAATAAACTGAGTTTGCGGCACGACTTGCAGGCCTGATATTTTTTTGAAAAAGGTTTACACATTTATATGCGGACAAATTTGCGAATAGAAAAGAGACTGCCGACCGTACACAGACATATACTGCTTAAAAATATAAGCAATGCCTCGGATAAGGGCAAAAAGGAAATTTCGAACAGATTAAGAAAGCCGGGGCCGTTGAAATGATTTTGAATCCACAGATAACAAAAATAAAGAGCTGTCATTCCCATGCTGGAACCCAGAAGACCCTGGAGAAATCCTTCAATCAAAACCGGGCCTTTGATAAAGGCATTAGTCGCTCCCAGCAGACGAAAAATTTCCAGTTCATCCTGGCGGGCTATCAGGGTCAGGCGAATGGTATAGGAAACCATGAAAGTTGCGGTCAGGATAAGAAGCGTCCCGCTTAACAGGACAATTATCCGCGACAGGTTGACGAAATAGCCAAATCGTTCAATCCAGCCATGACCGTACTGCACCTTCATAGTCCCTGGCAGAGTAGAAAGGTAATCAGAAAAATCTTTTATTCCGGCAAGATTCTTCAGGTCTTTTTTTAGATATATTTCAATGGAATAAGGGAGAAATGAACCATCAAGGTCATCAAGCACATCCCGATCATTACCGAGCTGTTCGCCAAGGTGCTGAAACGCTTCCCCGGGAGTGATGAAGATTATTTTATCCACTTCGCCAAACTCCTTTATTTTCTTTTCCAGGGCCGGCCGCAGTTGCGGGATAACTTCGTGGTCAAGAAAAACAATAAGCCGCAGTTCATCACCTAAACGAGACGCGCCCTGGAGCACATTGTTATATATCAGATAAAAAAAAGAAAAAAACAGGACGGAAAGGGTTACGGTGAGCAGAGTCATGAGCTGTGCTCCCCAGGTCTGCCTGAGATTACGCCCGGTCTGGGTAAGAATAAAAAATAAATATCGCATTGGTCTTACCTTAAATGTAACTGATTATTTTAACTGTTAAAACAGGGTAACTACTCACAGGGCACCGCATATTTCCGCCATCAGCCCGGTTTACGTATTGGTGCTATTCAAGCAGGTTCAAAGAGGCAAAGATGTAAGCACCCTTAAAAACAGGGTATAAACTCCGACTCCGTGAGGTGCTGGTGAACGCTTACCTTTTTTTGAGAAAAATGTCTATTCTCGGACTGCCTGCTCGTCTTTTGTCTTCTGTTATCTGGCCTCTGGTTTTTTGATGTCCAGTTCACCGCTTTCAAGGTTAAATATCCGGCAGTCACTCTCCTGGTAAATAGATTTGTCATGAGTGGCAATTACCACTGTTGTTCCCTGCTCATTAAGCTGGTTGAAAAGTTTCATTACATTTTTGCTGGCCCTGGCGTCAAGGTTGCCGGTAGGTTCATCAGCAAGCAGCAGGGCGGGCCTGACTGATGCTGCCCTGGCAATTGCAACTCGCTGTTGTTCTCCCCTGGAAAGCTTGTCTGTCCTTTTATGAATTTTATCAGTAATATCCAGAACATCAAGAACTTCGTTTACTCGTGAGCGAATAGCCCTGCTCTCCATGAACGTGACTTCCAGAGCCATGGCAATATTTTGAAAAACCGTGAGCCTGGGCAGCAGCCTGAAATCCTGATAAGCGACACCGATGTTCTGGCGGAGTTGCTGCATTGCCGCGGGTTTTATTTTACTTAAATCATTGCCGGCTATATCTATAAAACCCTTGGTGGGTTTATCAATATTGCATATCAACCTGATAAGCGTGCTTTTGCCAGCCCCGCTTCTCCCGGTCAAAAAAATCATCTCTTTTTTGTAAATTTTAAAGGAAATATCCACCAGGGCAAGGACATCCGGCGGATAGACCTTAGAAACTTTTACAAATTCAATTATGGTTTCTTGATTGTCAGCTATCATTAAATCAGACCTGAATCAAAGGGCATTTTTTCTCTGCCTGTCGGGTGAGTTTTTTTTGTTTTACAGTAACTGCTCACAGGGTACCGAACGGAGTCGAAGTTTATGCCCTGTTTTTAAGGGTGCTTACCTCTTTCCGCCATCAGCCCGGTTTACGTATGACTATGGCGGCACCGGACTG
>JANTFJ010000339.1 GCA_024763495.1 Desulfobulbaceae bacterium
GAGCCTTAATTTCTCTTCCAGTTTATCTGGGCTAGGAGGTTGTCCGAGAATAGACATTTTTTCTCAAATCAAGGCATTTTGAAAAAATAAGCACAGCCATATAGTTGATATTGTGAGCATTATTTTTTCAAAATAACACAGAGTTGGGGAAAAAGGGCATTCTCGGACAGCCTCCTAGGTGGTTAGTGAATATCAGGTGCTTACACCTCGTTAGTAGTTACCGGTTACGTACGCATAATATAAGGAGTCTGCCTGGCAGGCTCCTTTTTTTGTCAGAAACCTAATTCTTTTAAAAAACGCGCGTCTTTTGTCCATTCTTTCTGTACCTTGACCCATAATTTCAGGGTAATTCTCGCTCCCAGCAGCTTTGCCGTCTCCTTTGTCGCTGCGATTCTTATCTGTTTAAGCATGTTTCCTTTTTTGCCGATGATAATCCCTTTCTGTGATTTTCGCGCCATATAAATTGTCGCCTGGATAGTAATTTTGTTCCTTTGCTCATCCTCTTGAAAAGAATCTACCATTACCGCGGTCGAATAAGGAATTTCCTGGCTGGTCAGAAGAAATATTTTTTCCCTGATTATTTCCGCGACAATAAAACGTTCCGTTGAATCTGTGGGAATGTCCAGGGGGTAGAGGCGGGGGCCCACCGGCAGCAGACTGAGAAGTTTGTCAACCAGAAGGTCAGTGCCATCTTTGAGCAGGGCTGAGGCTGGAATCATTTCCTTAAAGGGAAAGAGTTTCTGATAGGCCTGGAGGATCGGCAGAATATTATCCCTGGGAACCATATCAATTTTATTTATCAGCAAAATAACCGGTTTCCCCGCTTTGGTTAAATATTCAGCCGCATTATTGATTTTTTCCGGCAGGGGAAAGGTAACGTCAATCATGAAGACAATGGCATCAACATCAGCCAGGCTGTCAAGAGCGATTTTGACCATTTCCAGGTTAAGCGGACTGCGGGCCCGATGAATTCCAGGTGTATCCAGCACGACAATTTGATAGTCCGTTCCGTTAAGAATGCCGATTATTCGATTTCTGGTAGTCTGGGGCCTGGGAGAGACAATGGAAATTTTCTGGCCGAGCAGAGCGTTGAGCAAGGTTGATTTTCCCACGTTGGGCGGGCCTATCAGGGCGACAATTCCCGACTTTACTTTTTTGTCCGGATCATTATTCATAGCTGGAATTCTCTAATTATGGTTAAAAGATAGGCTGGATTTTTACGGAATTTTTATTATACAGACCTGACAGCCTTCCAGGAATCTGTCGGAGAATGTTTTTCCCCTTTCGTGAGTCGGATCTGATTGCGGACAGGTAAGCGAGCTTGCGAGACTCCGGATCTGGTGCCCTGTGAGCAGTTACTATCTGATTTGAGAAGAAAATGTTATTCTATGACAGATTTTTAGAATTAAAGGAATATTTATGACTTTGCAAGGTAAAATTATTGAATATATTGATCAGTCCCGCTTTATCTGCGCCCTGGTGATTGAGGACAACGGCAAGCGCCTGCGGTTGGTTAATCAGAATGGCCGGGAAATGAACCTACCCCTGGGGCGGGTTATACATCAAACCGACCAGCGGTATCCCCTTGAGTTGTCCAGGGAAGATATTCAGAGAATGTTAAAGGAAACAACGGCCAGACGACAGGAATTGACCAGCCTGGTAAATTTAGCTGAGATATGGGAACTCGCGGTTGAAGAGGATGACTCTGCCTTTTCGCCTGATTTTCTTGCCGAACTCAATTTTGGCGGCGAAATTACTGATGAGCATGTGGCAGCTTTTCTCCGCTGCGTGTTCAGCGATCGGCTTTTTTTTAAATATCGGGAAGGTCGGGTTCTGGTTCATTCCCAGGAAGTGGTGGAACAGCTTAAAGACAAAGCGGCAAAAGAGAAAGCCAGGGAAGAGCTTCTTGAGAAAGGGGCAGAGGCTCTGCAAAATTTAATGCGGGGCAAGGATATTGATGACTGGCCTGAGCGGGAAAAATGTCTGTCATTATTGGCTGATTATTATCTGCATGGCAACGAGGCCCCGCAAAGTTCCACTACCAGGGAACTGTTGAAACGAGCCAGGCTGACCAGGCCCCACGATCCTTTTTATTTACTGGTTGCGGCCGGAGTCTGGGATGAAAATGAAAATATTCCCCTGCTTAAAAAAGAACTGCCGGTGGAATTTTCTGACGCAGTTATGGCGGAGGCTGATGTGGCCGAGCCTTCGGCGGACGAGTTGCTGGCTGCCGGTCGAAGAGATCTGCGGCATCTTGAGTTGTTGACCATTGATGGGGCAAGTACCAGAGATTTTGATGATGCCCTGCATCTTGAGGAAAGGGATAATGGAATTCTGGTCGGTATTCATATTGCCGATGTAACCCCCTGGGTGCCAGTCGGCTCAGCTCTTTTTAATGAGGCTCTTGAGCGCGGCACATCTCTTTATTTTCCGGAAGGTCAAATTCCCATGCTGCCTGAGTCCCTGTCCCAGGGAGTATGCAGTCTGCTTAAAGATAAGCCCCGGCCGGCAATAAGTTTTCTGGTGCTGCTTTCTTCTTCCGGCGAGGTTTTGGAGTTTGAACTCTGTCGCAGCGTGGTCTCGGTCAAACGTCGGTTAACCTACAGTGACGCCGGAAAAATGCTTGAGCATGATAAGGAATTACAGGTGCTGGCCCGGCTCAGTCAGGCTCTGCGGGAAAGAAGGCTGGAAAACGGCGCGCTGCTGCTGCCCATTCCTGATGTTAACATTAGAATCGGTGAGCAGGTTCAGGTAACTCTCAGTGATGTTGATACCCCGGCCCGTACCCTGGTGGCTGAGTTTATGGTGCTGGCCAATACTCTTGGCGGTCAATATCTCTGTGATCGGGAAATTCCAGGGTTATACCGTTGTCAAGAGCCGCCTCGTAAGCGTCTTTATCAGGGTGCGGAAAAAGATCTTTTCCTTAATTTCCGTCAGCGTAAATATCTGTCCAGGGGAGAACTGCAGATCAAACCCGGAAGACATAGCGGAGTGGGTGTTCCTCAGTATACAACCGTCACCTCGCCAATCAGGCGTCTGCTTGATCTGGTTATCGAGCATCAGCTGGTGAATGTTCTGCAGGGCAAGGGCCAGCTTTTTTCGCAGTCTGACTGTAAAGATTACATGGCCAAAATTATTCACAGCCTGTCCAGGGCTAATTTTGTCCGTCAATCCCGGCAGCGTTACTGGATTTTGTCCTATCTGGTTCAAAAGGTTGGGTCGCGGCTTTCCGCCTTTGTTGTTGATATTCAGTCCCGGAGAATCAGGGTGGTGATCAAGGAAGTGTTGTTGGAAACGGATTTGCCCCTGGGGAGAAATGATGATATTGAACTGGGCGATGTTATAAGACTTAAACTGACTAAAGTTGATCCTCTTGATAATACCCTGCGGCTTGAGTGGTAATTATTCGGGCAGCCTAGGAGGCTGTCCGAGAATAGCGAACCTACTGCAAAATCGGATAAATTGGCCCATTTTTTCGCTAATTTTCTTTAAATAGCGCTGCTATTCGCAG
>JANTFJ010000340.1 GCA_024763495.1 Desulfobulbaceae bacterium
GGCGGCTGGATTATGATGCTGTACGCGGTGCTTCATCATCGTCTTTTAAACCGCAAATTCTTTGTTTCCAGAAAAATTGTCGCCACCTTTGCCATCCCATCCCTGCTCGCCGCCTATCTGGTCATCTTTGGCATCATTGCCCTGCTTATGCGCACCTTTTCCCTGGAGATGGACTTTGTTGTCAAGTGGCTGCTGATTGCCTCAGGCATAATCACGGCAATGGCCCTTGCCTTTTCCAGGAAAATCAGGCGGCGCATCCATTTTTATATTTCCACTCATTTTTATGTCAACAAATATGAATACAGAGATGAGTGGCTGGCTCTGTCGGAAGAACTGCAGGGAGCCCTGAGCGAGAAGGAAGTAGTTAACGCACTGCATAAGGTGCTTAGCGAGAGCCTGTATACCAACGGTATTTATATCTGGCTCGGCAATCCGGACAAAGGATACACCCTGTTTTCTACTCCGGATAATCCTGGAGAGCCTGGCTGCCTCCCTGCTCCCCGGCGCGCCGGGACAGAAAAAAAAGTGTCTGATTTTTCTGCCGGCTTATCCGACCTGCAGAAAAAACATTTTCAGATACACACCACCATTACAATAGATGATCCGCTTGTGCCCTACCTGCAGAGCCATCCTTTTTTTGACCTGAACGAGAAAGATCCTGATACGGCATGGCATGGGGTACACCAGACCGACGGGAAGCTGTTCACCGCCCTGGAGCTTAAACTTCTCTCCCCTGTTACGGCAGGGAATCAGCTTATAGGCCTGATCGGCCTGGGGCCGGAATATACGGGCGGCCAATACGGCCATGATGATTTTGACCTGCTCACTGTATTGGGCAGCCAGACAGCCTCGGCCCTGCTGGCGGTTCAGATGGCGGACAAGCTTGCTCATGCCCGGGAGCGGCAGGCCTGGAATCGACTCTCCGCCTTTGTCCTTCACGATATCAAAAATGCGGCTACCATGCTTTCCATGCTCAGGGAGAATGCCCCTGAACATATCCATGAGCCGGAATTTCAGCAGGACATGCTGGAACTGGTGGACGATGCCCTGCGGAGAATGGGACGGGTTGAACAGCGTCTGCTCACCCTGAAAGATGAGATCACACCCAGGTTTGAGGACATTGAGCTCTGTTCCGCTCTGCATACCTGCTGTCGACAGATGCAGGTCAAACTTCCCGGGGTCAACATTGAGCTGCACTGTACTGGTGAACTGCCGGTGAAGAGTGACAGGGAGCTTCTGTTCTCCATCCTGGAGAATATCCTGCTCAATGGTTTTCAGGCCGGGGGAAACAGTATTCACCTCAATGTGAATAAAGATACGGCCAGGAAACAGATAGAGGTAGAGATCAGCGACAATGGCGAGGGAATAGCTGAAGAGCTGTTGCCCCACGCCTTGTTTGAACCCTTTAAAACCCTGAAAAAAGTAGGCAGCGGCATTGGACTGTGGCAGGTACAACGAATGGTGACCAGCCTGGGAGGCAGTATTTCTGCAGCAAACAACCCGGCAGGAGGGGCCCGGTTTACGATCATACTTCCGGGAGGATAAATTTCGTTAAAATATTTAATTAATATTGACAAAACACACCCATGTATATACACTACATACAAATATAGAATTAACATGCTTGATTTACCGCTTCCCCAAAAAACAGGGAGACAAATAATGGCTCTTAATATCGCCAACAAACGCGTTGAAAGCAAGGCCATCCAGGCCAGCCGACTTGCTAAAGTGAACAAAACCGCTGCAGTTGAAATTGCTCTGGATTTCTATCTTGCTCACCATCAGCTCAAGCAGAAAAAAGAAGTTACCAACCTTGAAATAAATAAACTGCTGGACGAGCTCACCGCATTGCCTGTCCAGGACACGCGCAGCATGGATGAAATTCTGGGATACGACAAGAACGGGCTGTTATGAAAATAGCAGCCGACACCTCAGTTTTTATGGCAATTATTCAAAAAGAACCAGATGCCTCTGCTTTTCGCCGTGTTTTGCTGGAGTCGGAAAAGGTGTTGCTCAGTGCAGCAACGGCTGTTGAACTACATATTGTTATCACTGCCCGCCTGGGAGAGGCAGGGGTACTGAAACTCAATCGTTTACTCGCACAACCTTTATTTGAGATAATCAGCGTTGATCAACAACAAGTGGAAATTGCCAATGTTGCCTATGAGCGTTTTGGCAAAGGAAGGCATCCGGCAAAATTGAATTTTGGCGATTTGTTTTCCTATGCCCTTGCCAAAAAGCTTAACCTGCCTCTGCTCTTCAAAGGAGATGATTTTTCAAAAACAGATATCCAAAGTCTTCTCTAAAATCAGTGTACCCTGCGTGAATTAAATGGGGTCCATTTAATTATGGCGGAAATATGCGGTGCCCTGTGAACAGTTACCTTTTTTATTAAATTTGACAATCCACACTTAAGGCCTTACAATAAGACATCTTAATGGTACCCTAAACTGGTCACGGAGGAGTTAAATTGACGGAAATAGTTTTATCAAACACAATCGCAAGTATTTCTGATTTTAAAAAAAACCCGATGAATGTTGTTGCACAGGGTGAAGGTGGCCCTGTAGCCATTCTAAACCGTAACAAACCGGCTTTTTATTGTCTTCCCGCAAAAGCGTATGAGGATTTAATGAATCGTATTGAAGATATGGAACTTAATGCTCTGGCAAATGCCAGACAAGGTCAGAAGCGGATAAAAGTGGAATTAAGTGATCTATAAACTGGAGTTCCTGACTGAGGCCTTAAAAGAATGGAGGAGCCTGGATTCCACAATCAAAAAGCAGTTAAAAAAGAAACTGGGCAAATGTTTAGAAAACCCTATTATTCCAGCGGCCAGACTTTCAGGCAGTAAAAATAGATATAAAATTAAACTTCGAGCAGTTGGTTACAGGCTGGTTTACGAAGTGATCAACGATGAAATCGTGGTTGTGGTCATTGCTGTTGGCAAACGTGAAAAAAACCTAACTGCTCACAGGGCACCGACTCTTTCCGCGATCAGCCCGGCTTACGTATGACTAATACGCTACGCCGACCTGATCACGAAAATATCCGGCACCCTGTAAGCAGTTACAATTACAGGGGTTAGCAAACTTAGGTGTTTACCCCATGAGTAGTTACAAACAACGTATACAAAAAAACCGCCAAACGAATTATCCCCCAGGTAGGATGAGAGGGGATTCACTGTTTTTGACTTCCGCCAACCGCCGCAGGCTGCAAATTGGAAAATGGGGTATACAGTTGTAGGGGCACCCCTTGTGGGTGTTCTTGTTGATGCATGTACCAATTCGCAGGAAGGGCACCCACAAGGGGTGCCCCTGCATGCGTTAACCGGATAGCCCCTTTTGGAAAATATGACAGACTTCAGATTGCTCAGGTTGATTTATTTTACTTTGACCCCATTTAATTAATTAGGCGCTTAGAATTAATTTTCGTGTTTTTTACACCCCTCAAGGGGGTACTGAAAAGAGTGGCAAGAAATTAAAAACTTTCTTTGAAATAAACAACTCGAAGG
>JANTFJ010000341.1 GCA_024763495.1 Desulfobulbaceae bacterium
GCTTACCTGGGCCTGCTTACATAGCAACAGTATGCGGCGCAGGCCCGACTGAACTAATCTAAGGCACTTGAGAACGCTTACAGACTGGAGTTATAAGTAAACAAGCCCCCGGTGAACGGTTACACTCTGTTCTATACTCGCTCGGAGTCTTCGCTTACCTGACGGGTATAAAAAACATAACTGCTCACATACTTATGTTTTACGAAGATTTGCTCCCCCGGTGAACGGTTACGATTGCTTTAATGAAATATTGTGTTAATATACCTTCTGTTTTTGTCATTCTGCTTAGAGGCACCTTGAAAATTACGTAACTATTCAGTGAGGGGTAACTATTTACCCTTAACCCTGAATTGTAACCAAAATAAATTAGTTCGAGGTCAAGGGAAAACGCTAAAATAAAAAGCGCAGCTTATAAGGTATATGTGAGCACTTTTTTAAAGTGTCCTGGAAACGGCCTTAAAGCAGGTGTAGTAATCAGTGAGGGGGGGGGGAATTCTGTGTTTAATATAGGTGATATGGCCGTATATCCGGCTCATGGTGTTGGAATTATAAAAAATATAGAAACACGTAAAGTCGGAAATATTGAGCAGTCCTTTTATGTAATGAAAATTGCAGATTCCAGTATGGTCATCATGATTCCTACCATCAACAGTGATTCTGTAGGATTGCGGGCTATTATTCCAAATTCAGAAGTAAGTAAAGTTTTTGAAATTTTAAAGGAACGAAATATTAAACTTGAAAGTCAGCCCTGGAATCAACGATACCGTCAATATATGGAAAAAATTAAAACCGGTTCTGTATATGAAATTGCCGGTGTCCTGCGTGATTTGTATCTGCTCAGTGAAGATAAAGATCTCTCTTTTGGTGAACGAAAAATGATGGATACGGCAAAAAGCCTGTTAACAAAAGAGATATCTCTGGCAAATGAAATGAAAGAGGAACAGGTTGAAAAAAATATTGAGGATATTTTCGCCTAATTTTTTTAATTTTCAGTGCCTTACTCCTGACGAAACTAATCACTGAGTAAACGCTCTGATTTCGCTACCCACTGTAATTGCAAGTGGTTACAGGCTGCCGGAGGTTTTTATGATCAGGTCGGCGTAGCGGGTTAGACGCTTACATCCTGTCAATAAACAATTTTATGTCTATTTTATAATTTCTTATAATATCTACACGTTATTTATTGTCAGCAACCTCAGCCTAAGGTAATAATGTAAGCGTTCACCAGCACCTCACGGAGTCGGAGCTGAATAGTTATAAAAATACAAAACATGAAAAAATATTGTTTTGTGGCTAAGGCCGTAAATAGTGGTCAACGCCTGGATATTTTTGCAGCCCGCTCTTTAAAGTCTGCGGACTTATCACGCACTGCTATAAAAAATCTGATTAATTCAGGTAAAATTCAGGTAAATTGTCAGCAGAAAAAGGCAGGTTACCGGCTATCTCCTGATGATATTATTAATGTTTCTTTGCCCACTGTTATTTCTTCAGAGTTAACTCCGGAAAAAATTTATTTCAAGATTCTTTTTGAAGATGATGATCTTGTCGTCCTTTCAAAACCGCCAGGTCTTGTGGTTCATCCAGCCTGCGGTCACCACAGCGGCACTCTGGTGCATGGCCTGCTGTATCATTGCCGGAAACTTTCCGGTATTGGAGGTAAACAGCGACCGGGAATTGTTCATCGACTTGATAAAGACACATCGGGTGTCATGGTTGTGGCCAAAAATGATTTGGCCCATCAGTCATTATCAAGCCAATTTAAAAAAAGAAATATAAAGAAAATTTATCTGGCTTTGTTGTCCGGTCGAGTACCTGCCGTGAGCGGTACTGTGAATCTTTCCATTGGTCGTCATCCTGTCCAGAGAAAAAAAATGGCTGTCCAGCGTGAAGGAGGCAGGGAGGCAGTCACTCATTGGCAGACTATTAAAGCATCAGATTTGTTTACCTTGGTAAAGCTGCAACTCGATACCGGTCGTACCCACCAGATCCGGGTTCATATGGCTGCGCTGGGTTGTCCGGTGGCCGGCGATTTGCTTTATGGCGGTAAACAGGTTACATCCATGGACATTAAACGGCAATGCCTGCACGCCTGGCAGTTAAGCTTTAATCATCCCCGCACTAAAAAAACTCTGCGGTTTGTTGCTCCGCTCTGGGAAGATATCGTTTTGGTATTAAGAAAATTGGGCCTGGACCCGGATGACCTTTCCTGACCATATACAGGTCGTTGGCCTGACCGGAGCCATTGGTTCCGGCAAAAGTTCTGTGGCTTCATTCTGGCAGGAGCACTTTTCCGTATACTGGCTCAGCGCCGATCAGGCAGCTCGCAAACTTCTTGAACCTGGACAGCCTGGCTGGCAGATCATTAAAGAATTAGCCGGAGATTTTATACTTTCGGATAAGCGAATTGACAGGACAGGACTGCGCCGGACTCTGTTTACTGACAAAGTATTGCGGCATAATTTAAACCAGGCCCTCCATCCTTTAATCAGGGAAGATATATATCGCCAGGTTAATACTCTTGCTGCCGGGCAAAATGTTTTAAGCTCTTTCCTTATAGAGGTTCCCTTGTTATATGAGGTTGGCTGGGAAAAAGAGTTCTCTGAAATTGTTGTTGTTTATGTTGATAATAAACAACTTTATCAAAGGTTAATTGATCGGGACAAAATCAGCAGTAAAGAGGCAGAACAGGCTTTAAGCTGCCAATGGCCTTTATTTGTAAAGGTTTTGCTGGCCGGACATGTAATTGATAATTGTTACTCCTGGACGTTTACTGTCTTGCAGTTGTTACATCTGGGCCGCTTGTTATGGGCAAAAAAAACTTGACATCAGCATCTAATAAACCTACACTAGTCTTACCATTGTTCATGGTTAATTCAATAGTGATCCCGCCGTCCGAATTCTTAATATAATGCGTGGAATAATTGTTAAAATAAGTTAATTTTTGTTTGTCGGAATAGTCACGTTGCCATAAAATAAAATATAATCGGTCAATATAAGGTTTCCTGGAATGTATTTTTTCAGCAAGGGCCGAAAAGCTGTCTAAACCATTGTACTGTAACTGTTCAGCCGGTTCCCCGGATCTTGAGACGAGATTGCAGTATCCTCTGGCGGCGTTATAAATCACTTCTGCTATATACTTTCATATATCCATTCACATAGCCACATCATTTATCAAACGAATTGTATATTAAAATCTGAAGTTAAAATAAATTAATTTACAACATATATAACTACTCATGGGGTAAGCACCTAAGCTTTTTACCAAGACTCAGCTTGGAAAAAGAGGCCCCTTCGGGGCAGTTGAATCTGCAATCATGATGCATATATTTATTTAGTATCTCAACTTTCGGAGTGGATATAATTAATTGAAATTATTTAATATAATTGAATAAATTCGTATGTCATTCCGAAATGTTTTTAGCCGGAGGTAAGCGAGGAACGAGACTCCGATCCAGAAAGTTAGTCCATTATCCCTGGATTCCGGCTAAAAACATGCCGGAATGACGAA